>CANHYZ010000219.1 GCA_947464885.1 Flavobacteriales bacterium | reverse complement strand
CCTTTTGAAATGCGGTAGCCTGAAATCGCTGTGTCGCCTATGAGGTGATAGTCGTAACGCAACAGGTCATCGCGATGCATGAAGTCGAGAAACAAGCGGCAGGAATCGCCGGGAGCAAAGCTATATCGGTGAATACCTGTTCTTTCTGTAGCGGTGAGTTCTACATCGATGTTGTAATCATCAAGTCGGACCTTGTAATAACCGGGCTCTGCTTTTTCAGTGCCGTGATTAAAGGCGCTCTTGTAGGCGTCATTCCATTTGTCGGCGATTTTGATACGATGATTGGTTGGCATCATCAGGATGTCGCAGTAGTCGGGAACCCCTGTTCCTTGCAAGTGGGTGTGCGAGAAGCCGTAGATGTGTTGATCGTCGTGGTGATATCCACCACAGCCGTCCCAGCCCTCCAATCGCGTGTCGGGTGAAAGTTGCACCATCCCGAAGGGCATCGTTGCTCCGGGGTAGGTGTGGCCGTGACCGCCGGTTCCGATGAAGGGATTCACGTAGTCAAAGGCATTCGGAGCATTGCTTTCTGCCGCGGAAGTCTCTGTTGTTTTTTTGGATGAATTGCAGGCGGCAGAGGCGAGCAGAAGAAGCAATAGTAGGCGAGCTGATTTCATGGAATAACCGTTCTTATTTCGTGACGCACACGTTGCAATTGGCTCTGTCGTGATTCATGCCCATGTGCAAAATAGCTGGTGGTGCGGGTTTGATTTTATCGTTGTAGGTGATGCGCTGCTGCGGAGTGAGGAGGAATTGCGCTGCGAAATCCCGATTGTCACGTGCGGTTTTCTTTTTGTTGCGCAGCTCTGCTTGCGCACGTGAACGTTCCTCTTCAGAAATGTCCGAGCGCGATACACGGCTGAGTTCTTTATCAATAGCTGCACACTCTTTTGCGCAGTGATCGAATAAGGAGTCAATGGCGGGGCCCTGAATATCGTTCAATGCACAAAGCGTGTGCAATTGATACAACTGCAAAGAATCTGTGGGAGAGAGGCGCACCTGGGCATCGGTGGTCGACACAAGGCCGCACACTAGTGAAATTGTTAAAAGAAAAGCCGTTTTTATTTTTCCCATTGATTGTTCAAATATACAGGTTCAGGAATGCGGTTTGTGTTAGATTTGCATCGCTTTAGGTTTCTTCCCATGCGAAGAATGAAAAGGGAATCCGGTGAAAAACCGGGACTGTACCCGCAGCTGTGAGCATCCGTTATACCCGACTAACTCTCGCCACTGTTTTCACTGAAAACGGGAAGGCCGGTCAAAAAGGGGGATGTAAGTCAGAAGACCTGCCTACTGCATGCTCATGTCGGCCATGCCGATATAAATGCCCGGGAAGAGGCATAGCGAATATGAAAATCGGAATTCTCCTCATAGCAGGAATCGTGTGGTCGGCTTGTGCATTTTCACAAGTGGAAGACACCATTTCAGGGTATCACCAAACGGAAGACGTGGTGATTGTTGCGCGTGCAAGCGACGGTTGGGGGCCGTTCAATGTCGTTACTCCTTTGAAGCACCGTCAATGGCTTCAAAGTGATGTGGGCAGTTTTCTGGATGCTCATGGTTTGGCTCATCAGTTGACGGCCGGTGCTCCCGGTGCGGCCGGCTCATTGCGCTTTCATGGATTGTCTTCAGACCACACGTTACTGGCATGGCACGGGATGCCGATTAATTCAGTAACGCTTGGAACGTGCGACATGTCGCTGCTACCCATGTTCTTTTTTGATGAAATTCGGTTAAACGATACCCCCTCGAATGGGTATGGTTTGCATCAAGGCATGAGTACGACAATCCAGTTGGGTAATGCTCCGGTCGATCAAACGTCCGCAAGTGCATTCAGCACAATCAATTCCCTGGGAAATCATATGCTTGGTCTGCAATCGAATGTTAGGAAGTCATCCAATGGGAGGCATTTTACGTCGCGGGTCCGAGCCTTTCGTCAAGCGTTCGAGAATCGTTACCGCTATGTGGATCGCTACCGAATCGATAAACCTACGATGTGGCAGGAGCATCAGCAAGGCGAATACGTTGGTGGACAGGCAGAGGTTGATTATTCTTTTGGCAACAGGGCGTTGTCGTTTCGCGGCTGGTGGCAAGGGAAATCGATGGAACTGCCGGCGATTATGGGTTCACAATCACAAGGCACAGCAACACAGGATGATGCAACACTGCGTTCCATGTTGGAATATCGCTGGTGGAAGCCGCGACTCAATGCGTCTTTCCAGTTGGCGCATACCTATGAGAAACTGCATTACGTGGATGCACCTGTTTCAATTGATTCGGATATTCGATCACAGATGCTTTGGGCGAGCGGGCAGCTGCAATGGCAGCCGTTCACCGGTTTTTTTGCAAAGGTTACATCGAGTCAGGCTGCTGTTCGCGTGATGAATACAAATTATGCTGACGGTCGTTTGGATAAGCCCTGGAGTCAATATGCGCTGCAACTGCGTTACCTGATGCGCAAGCATGATTTGGAAGGGAGCTCCTCTTACGAGCAGCGCTTCGGAAGCGCAGGCTGGTCGTCTTCCATGCGTTACCGTTACCATGCTGTGGTGAACTCGAGCCGATCGTTTGCACCTTTTATTTCGATCGCCCGTCGCTACCGTTTGCCAGACATGAACGAATTGTTTTGGACGCCCGGTGGTAACCCGAACCTCAAGCCTGAGTTGGGGTATCACGTTCGAACGGGATTGGTAGCTTTCTTGGGAAAAGACAGACGAACGCAATGGCGTTTGGAGCCGACCGTCTTTGTCTCGCGCGTAAACGACTGGATTCAATGGATGCCACAGGATAATGGCGTTTGGTCGCCGGTCAATTTTCTGAAAGTGCAATCGCAGGGCGCAGAAATGTATGCACTGTGTGAGAAGTTGACTCGAAATGATAGGACGCGCTATCGTTTCGAAACACGATGGACCATCAACGATGTAGTTGAGTTGGATTCGATGGCGCTGCAGCAGGAGCGGCGCATGATTTATTCGCCGCGGTTGATCGGTTATCAAGGTGCGACGATACAGCGCGGAAAACATTCCGCTTCAATGGGGTATCGATTCGTTAGCGAGCGCTTTACTGATGAAGCCAATACACAGCACCGAGCGCTCGACGCTTATGGCCTGTGCAATGTGTGGTATGCCGTCAATTTTAAAAAGCGTGATGTTGAATTCGATGTTACGGCAGGGGTCGACAATGTCTTCAACGTTTCCTATGAAACCATTCGCGCCTACGCCATGCCCGGACGTGTCTGGCGCGTTGGACTTACCTGTTCATTTATTCAAAAACAAAAACAAACTGAGGAGATTCATATTCTTCTCGATTAAATCAATTTAGCGCGATGAAACTCAAAACACTTTTCTTTTCAATGATCGTAATGACGGCTATTACTTCCTGTAAAAAGGACGAAGAGGATACAACTCCTCCCCCCGCAAATGATGCCGGCTATTCAATCGGTGCCTACGTAGTGAATGAAGGAGCGTTTTTGCAGAACAATGCCTCCATCACACACATCAGTGAGAGCGATCAAATCACGAATGACGTGTATTACGCCGTCAACAATGTGGAGCTCGGTGATGTCATGCAAAGCTTCAGTGTTATAGGAGAGCGCGGATATGCTGTCATGAACAACAGCCAGAAGGTCACAGTCGTTAACCTGAAAACTATGGCTTTTCAAGCAGATATCGAAGGCCTGCCATATCCTCGTTACATGGTACAGGCCGGCGCGCAAAAGGGTTATGTGAGCAATGGTTCCACAACCGGTACGGTCGAAGTAATCGATCTTTCTTCCAATGAAATTACCGGAAGTATTCCCGTTGGCACGGGTCCCGGACGAATGGCCGTGAACGCTAATGAAGTATGGGTTTGCAATGAGGGTGGTTGGTTGCTCGACAGCACAATCACCATCGTTGATGCGCTTACGAATACGGCGAGTGTTTCGGTAACGGTCGGCCATAGACCCACGAGTATTGTCTTTGATGCTTTCGGTTATGCATGGGTGCTGTGTGCAGGCGAAACGTTTTATAATGAAAACTGGGAAGTGACGGGCCACTCCGCTGCCAAGCTGGTGCGTGTGGATGTCAATTCGCATGCTGTGGTTGCGGAGATTCAAGTGGGGTTGATTGGTGATCATCCCAGCCAACTGGCAATTTCACCGGATCAGTCTACGCTATACTACGTGAACAATGGTGTCTATGCCTATGATCTGGTGAACGGCGATTTTCCGGGTAATTTGCTGATAAGTGAATCACGCACCGGCTTGAGTATTCACCCCTACACGGGAGAGATTTGGTGTGCATCGATTTCTGATTTCACTTCGCCTTCCAATGTTTACGTGTATTCTACAGCAGGAAGTCTGATCAAGACCTTCACGTGTGGAATTGCATCTAACGGAATCGTGTTCCGTTAGAAAATTAAACGCATAAAAAAGCCTGTAACGTTTTTGTTGCAGGCTTTTTTATGTTCAATGATGGAGCAATCACTGTGCAGCCACGGCAATAATGCGATCGGCACCAATAGTTCGGTCAAACATGTAGATTATGATGTGGTAGTCGTTTTCAGTAGCAGCGTGCGAGCCTTCAATCACGGCGATGTTATCGTTGCTCACATACTTGTCGCGCAATAGAAAACGGTAATTATAAT
>CANHYZ010000218.1 GCA_947464885.1 Flavobacteriales bacterium | reverse complement strand
CTTGACCTGATTTTTTCTCAATGGAATATTTACCACCGTCATTTCCCGCTGTTGCTGCACTGAAATCATAGTAACCCCCGCTCGTGTAAGCGCTGCTGCTGCGGAAATAAAAGGTGCCGTTGTCGTATAGATAATACGCCCATTTTTCCGTGTATCCATTGCCTGTATAGAGGTGTAAGAATTTTTTATTGGCGTAAGACCCTGTGTTTGCCGTTTGCGGCGATTCTTGTTTGGATGCCGGTGTGGTTGTGGCTTTATAGGCTGTCTCCAGTTCTTTCCAAACGGCGTCGAGCGACTCTCCATTTCTGATAAAATACACGACGTTGAACTGCTCATCGGTTAACCACAGATTTCCGGCATCATCAAGTGTGGCAAAACTTGGTGCAGCGGAGGCCTGCTGAGAGGCTACCAATTTGAGTGTTGGATTTTGCCAGGTGCATGTCAATGGCTCAAGCGTGTTGCCATCGGTGATATAAGCTGCCATTGAATTCCCGTGCATGCGTATTGCTAGCACTAGAGCAGGCTCTTCCGATACATAGACGCCTTCGAAGGCGTTCAGTTGACTAAAGCTTGAATCAAAGTTTGAGACGAAGGCAAGCGTCAGCAAGAAAGGAAGGAGTGCGATGCGCATGGTGTTCACGGGTTATTTCACACCGAAGTTACCGTGAATACCGCTGCGCTTTACTAGCAACAATTTGCTATAGAAATGGTAAGCAATATCCTGTATGTTTGACTTGTGAAATCCTTTTCCACCCGATTACATATCCTAAAGGCAGTTAGCTGGCGCATTACGGGGTCCATCGACACGATGCTGTGGGGGTGGGTATTATCCGGAAAATGGCAATTGGGCTTAAGTGTTGGTCTACTCGAAATGCTTACCAAGATTGTATTGTATTTTCTGCATGATCGCGCCTGGCACAGGGTTGAACTCAAGTCAACCAAACCAAGTCATGTCATCCACTTGACGAAGACCATCACCTGGCGTATCATTGGCACACTTGATACTATCTTACTCAGTTGGATACTCAGTGGTGATATCGCCCTTGGACTTCAACTGGGAAGCATTGAAATCGTCACTAAGATGATCTTGTATTATCTGCACGAACGCTTGTGGCATCGTGTGAAATTTTCCGGTGAAACGGTTTCAGCGGATGCTTAAGGAATGGAAAATCTCCAACGACATAATTACCGCATACAACCGGAAGATCGAGCAAGACTTATGGGGCATCCGCCCATGTTGCTTTGGTTTACGGGATTGTCGGGTTCAGGAAAGAGCACGATTGCTGACGCCATGGAAGCCGAATGCTTGCGATTGGGTATTCATGCGGTCTCACTTGATGGAGATGCCATGCGTATGCGATTGAGCGCCGACCTCGGATTTACCGAAACTGACCGCGATGAACATTTGCGCAGGGTGGGTGAAGTCGCCAACTTGATGTTGGATGCCGGCCTTGTCGTATTAGCTGCTTTTGTTTCTCCACTAAAATCCCAACGCTTGCGCATCCGCGAACTGGTTGGGGAAAATCGCTTCATGGAGATCTATGTGAATACGCCGTTGGAAGTATGCGAGCAGCGTGATATCAAAGGATTATATAAAAAGGCTCGCGCTGGTGAGATTGCGCATTTTACCGGCGTATCGGCGACATACGAAGCACCGGAATTCCCTGATGTGACTCTGGATACCTCCGGGATGAATGTAGATCAAGCGATTGAAGCGCTTAAATTTGTGTTGCGCATAAGAGGATTTCAATTATGAGTTTAACAATTAACGCTGATCATCTCGACGAACTGGAACACGAAGCGATTTTCGTTTTGCGTGAAGTGTTCGCACAATTCGACCATCCCGTGATTCTTTTTTCAGGAGGTAAGGATTCGATTGTCGTTACCCATTTGGCGCGCAAAGCCTTCTATCCGGGCAAAGTTCCCTTTGCGCTATTACACGTAGACACGGGCCATAATTTTCCTGAAACCATGGAGTTTCGCGATGCGCTGGTTGCTCGTCACGGCCTTGATCTTTTGGTAGGTTCAGTGCAGGAATCCATTGATAAGGGGAGAGTCAAGGAGGAGCATGGTCATCGGGCATCACGCAATGTGCTGCAAACAACGACGCTGCTGGATACGATTCAAGCCCATCATATTGACTGCGCTATAGGCGGTGGCCGCCGCGATGAAGAAAAGGCGCGTGCTAAGGAACGTTTCTTTTCGCACCGCGACGATTTCGGTCAGTGGGATCCGAAAAATCAACGTCCGGAGCTATGGAACCTTTTCAATGGCCGTCATTTTGAAGGTGAGCACTTTCGGGCTTTCCCAATTTCGAACTGGACTGAACTCGATGTGTGGATGTATATCCGTCGCGAGCAAATAGAATTGCCTTCCTTATACTTTGCGCATGATCGTGAAGTGGTTTTCCGCGATAATGCCTGGATACCCGTGTCGCAATTTATTCAGCTCGACGAGCACGAACAGCCATGTCGCAAACACCTGCGTTTTCGGACATTAGGTGATATCACTATTACTGGCGGCATAGAATCTGATGCTGAAACACTCGATGATGTTATCATGGAGATTGCGTCGATGCGTTCTACAGAGCGTGGCAACCGGGCCGACGATAAGCGCAGTGAAACATCCATGGAGGATCGTAAGCGTGAGGGGTATTTTTAGTCATTTAGTTTTATATAGCAATTCTTTGCTATGCTGATTTCTGAATTTGTTAGGTTGTCGAATATAATATAGCAACTCTTTGCTATTGCAGTGCCCTCTGCTGAATCGATAGGTTTGAACCAAAATTCACACCTATGAAATTCACACCCTTAATTACCTTATTCTTTTGTCTGCTGTTGCACACCAACTCGTTTGCGCAGGAGATTCACTGCAACATGGCCAAGTTGCCCATGGAACAAATGGTCGAACAAAGTCAGGCGATCGCCCACGTCAGGGTATTGCATGAAACTGCTTTTTGGAATGAAAAGCACACCATGATTTTTACCTACTATCAGCTTGAAGTTATTCAATCATTGAAAGGTGAACTCAACAATCGCATCACCTTATTGGTAGAGGGTGGAAGATCAGAAGGAATACAACTCGACTATCAGGATCGCATTGATTTAGAACCGGGCGCCGAGTTTGTAGCGATGCTATCGAGTGTTCCGAGACACTGGGATTGCGGCGAGCAGCAAAATCATGTATACGCTGCCTTCGCTTCCAAGCAAGGCATCTTTGAAGTGGACCCTTTTACGGGAGCTTGCTCAGATGTGTTCAAGCGCTTCTCATCGCTGGAGGATTTAACTCTTGCCGTGGTGAAGCAGACACGCAAGCGTGTTTCGCCCATGCAGCCCAAGAATCTTCCCTCGGCCGGCGGGGCAACAGCGGTGGCTTTACTGTCTTCGTTCAGTCCAACTACAGTGACAGCGGGGACAGGAACCTTGCTCACGATTAACGGCTCCGGTTTCGGCGCCACACGGGGCAATGGCTTTGTAGAGTTCACCATCGTTGATGGTAGTTTTGCTCTTCCATTGGCGAAAGATTATGTGTTGTGGAGTGATACGCAAATTCAGTTGTATGTCCCATCGCGCACGCTTTTAAATGGTGCTGTGAAGGAAACAGCCGCCACAGGGCCTATTCGCGTGACACCCGATGGTGGTGTTGCAGCGGTAAGTCCAACCTCCTTAAATGTCAAGTATGCGTTGTTCAATCGTTTCAATGCGGCGGAAGATTCTTCAGTTACACAGCGTTTGATTAATGCAAATGGCTCCGGTGGTTATACGCTTCAATATAATAGTCAATTTTCCACTCTTGGAGCGGGAGTGCAGTCAGCGCTGGAGCGTGCAATGAGCACCTGGAAGTGTGCAACGAACGTCAATTATGGAATTTCATCCACAACTACGTCGATCCGCGCTGTGGCAATTGATAACGTTTCGGTGATTACCGATGATGTGCAAACACCCTTGCCAACAGGTGTCCTTGGTCGTGGAGTTAGTATTACGGGAATATGCAATAATGGCCCCTTGGTCAAAGCCTTTACGCTTGAGATGGATATTATAATCACTGCTAATCCTACACTGCCATGGAATTTCAGTACTGCCGCCCCAACGCTGACACAATTTGATTTTGAGTCGGTGTTGTTGCATGAAATTGGTCACGTCCACCAATTGGCTCATACCCGTTCGGGTAGCACAAATATTATGGCACCTTCGATTTCGAATGGTACTGCGAATCGCTCACTGACAGCATTGGATCTGGAAGGTGGTTTAGATGTGATGGGGCGTTCGACCGCTGCTGCAGGTTGCAATATCGGTTCGCATGTTGCTGCGATTCCAACAATTAGTATCGCTTCAAATCTTGCATTGCCTGCATGCAGTCCGAGTGCCATAACCTTCACCGCCACCACGACCAATATGACCGCCAATACCGTGTTGAATTGGTTTAAAAACGGCGTTAACGTTGCGCAGGGAACCACCTACACATTGAATGCTCCTATCAACAATGATGTGATATTCTGTCAGTATTCCGCGTGTACCACGATTCGTTCGAATTCGATTACGCTAGCGATATCGAATAATACAGCCGCAATCAGCTACGCTGCGTCCTATTGCAAGAGCGTTACAACAGCACAGGCTGTTACGCGCACAGG
>CANHYZ010000217.1 GCA_947464885.1 Flavobacteriales bacterium | reverse complement strand
GGATTATAGGATTGTAGGATTGTAGGGTTGTAGGGAAGGAGGAGGTTGGTACTTCTCGCTAAGGTGAGGTGTGCCCAAGCGGTTGGTGTGTGTGATATTACAACCCATCCCCCGGCCTCTTACTAAAAGCAAGGGTGGAATGCACAGTCCTCGGACCTCACTTCTAAGTTCATTTTACCAAGTTGAAAGGTAGGTGCATTAATGCATACGAAGGGCGGTCCATGAGCGCAGTCGAAGGGCCCTCGACATCGCTCGGCCACCGGGCCTTCTGCTATGTACTCTAATTCCTATAATTTAATCGTGGGCTTCGCGTTTCAACAATCCTACAATCCTATAATCCTACAATCCTATAATCCTGTAAATCCACCTACTCCCTAAAAAAGAGCTCCAGGCTAGACCGGAGGCAGGAGTTCTTCGAGTCCATTGGTTTTAATAACATGCATCGTGGAGAGCAGCATACCGAGTTTGCCGGCGGGGAATCCGGTCCGTTCGAACCATTCCAAGTAAGAAACCGGTAGCTGAGAAATCTTTCTTCCCTTGTATTTCCCAAAAGGCATTTCAGTGGTGTGAAGTTCTTTCAGGATGTTCGGGTCGGGCATCATTGCACGTGAAGAATAGAAATTGTTTTTTGGTTGAATGAAATGCTATCTCCTGATTTCTTTCCCAATAGCATTTTTCCAATCGGAGAAACGGTTGTAATGACAAAAATCGATTCGCCTTCCACTTCAACTTTTCCAATTGGCGCTGCTATGAGAAAATTACCTGAGGAGGCTTGAACAAAGCTGCCTTCGCGAATGGTGGTATGTTGAATTTGGAGATCGATACTCGTCATCGTAGCACGTTTCATTTCGACCTCATTCAGTTGCTTTCCAAGTTGTGCCTGTTCGAGTTGCATCATGGCACGTCCTGTTTCATGCTTGTCACCTGCTGTGCTTTTGGAGTCGTTGGCGGCATGGGTGATGAGCTCACGCATTTGCAAGCGGATATCGGCAATCTGTTCATCCAATAGATGAATGCAATGATGGATGATGGCTTGTTTATTCACGTGAACTGTTTTCGATGGACGGTAACCTAGTGCATTATCCCGCGATTTTGCCGTCGGCCATCACGAGTTTACGATCGGCCAGTGCAGCCAATTCATCGTTGTGTGTTACGATGATAAAGGTCTGATTGAATTTATCGCGCAGCGAAAAGAAGAGCTGATGCAGTTCACGCGCATTCTTTGAATCGAGGTTTCCGGAGGGCTCGTCGGCCAGAATGATGTCAGGCTGATTCATCAGTGCACGTGCTACCGCTACACGCTGTTGTTCGCCGCCACTGAGTTCACTCGGCTTGTGATGGGCGCGTTCGGCCAATCCCAAGAAGGTGAGGAGCTCCATGGCACGAGGCTCTGCTTCGGCCTTTGATTTTTTGGCGATAAAGGCGGGGATGCAGACGTTTTCAATGGCTGTGAATTCGGGCAGGAGGTTGTGAAATTGAAAAATGAATCCGATGTGTTTGTTGCGGAACTGTGCCAACTGGCGCGAGTTCATGGCGGTAATGACCTGCTCTTCGAATTGTATGTGACCGGCATCGGGCTGATCGAGGGTTCCCAGAATATGCAGTAGCGTACTTTTTCCGGCGCCGGAAGCTCCAACGATGGAAACCACTTCGCCTTTACGAATGTGCACATCCACTCCTTTGAGCACGGCTAGTTTGCCATAGGATTTCGTGATGCCTGTCGCTTTGATCATGCGGCAAATTAAACACAGGAAGCAGCAATTCCCACATTACCTTTGCCGGCAGAAACAACGCCGTTCCATCGCTCCGATTTATCGGAGAGGAAAGTCCGGGCTGCAGTGGGCACCGCACCCTGTGAAAAGCGGGGGCTTCATGTGGGTGACTGCATGATGACAGATCGTGTTGCAGAGATTTAGACCGCCTCAAGCAATTGAGGTAAGGGTGAAAAGGTGGGGTAAGAGCCCACCGGCAACGTGGGTAACCCGTTGGACCAGACAAACCTTGCGGGCTGTAAGACCATGTAAACCGGGAATGTGTCAGGGTTTTATTTTTTTCCCTGACACTGGAGGATGGCCCGTCCGGCCCCGGAGGGTAGGTCGCATAGATAAATGATGGAAGTTTCGCGCAAGCGAAAAACAAAACCCGGCTTATAGGCGTTGTTTTTTTCTTTTACTTATGACAGGTGTGCGCATTCTTAAGTGATGCGTGATGTGAGAGGGGACGCACAGCAGTGCGTCCTTACAACGGATTGTCATAGCAGTGCCTCCTTCTAGATGCAGCGGACCCGGATGCACTGCAGCTAGTCACAGCAGCGCATCTTGCTAGTTGCAGCGGACCCGGACGCACTGCAGTTAGTCACAGCAGCGCATCTTGCTAGTTGCAGCGTACCCGGACGCACTGCAGTTAGTCACAGCAGCGCATCTTGCTAGTTGCAGCGGATCCGGACGCACTGCAGTGCGTCCTTACAGCGGGGAGACGCTTGCGTCAGGGGTCTAGCACTAGCCTTTGATCATCCCACGATAGGCCTCTTCATCGATGACGGGCACGCCCAGTTCTTCAGCCTTTTTACGTTTCTCGGGGCCCATGTTGTCGCCCGCGAGCACATAGCTTGTTTTTTTGGAGATGGAGCCGGAGACTTTTCCGCCGTTGGCTTCGATGCTGGCTTTGATGCCGTCGCGTGAGAAGTGTTGGAACACGCCGCTGACCACGAAGGTGAGGCCTTTGAGGGTGTCTGATGCCGGAGTGGATTCTTCTGCCGAACGTTCCAGTTGCAATCCGGCCTGACGCAGGCGCTCGATGATTGCGCGGTTTTCATCCATGGCAAACCAGTCCAAAATGCTCTGCGCAATTTTGTCACCGATTTCTTCAGCCTCGATGAGTTGATCGAGGGTTGCTAAGGCTATGGCGTCAATCGTGTTGAAATGACGTGCGAGTTTCTTCGCAACCGTTTCACCCACGAAGCGAATGCCCAAGGCGAAGAGCACGCGCTCGAAAGGAATTTGTTTGCTAGCCTCAATGCCGCTAATCAGATTTTGCACGCTCTTCTCTTGCATAGAGCGCTTCTTCGGGTTTTCGCCGAACTCATCGCTCACGGTGAATTCGATGCCCAAGAGTTGTTCAGCCCGCAAGTCATAAATGTCGGCCACGTTGCGCAGCATGCCTTGATCGAATAAACCGGAAATCGTTTCACTTCCCATGCCTTCGATATTCATGGCTTTGCGCGAAATGAAGTGTTCCATCTTGCCCTTGATTTGCGGAGCACAGCCGTTATCGTTGGGGCAGTAGTGAAGGGCTTCCCCTTCGCTGCGAACGAGCGGTGTACCGCATTCGGGACAGTTCGCGATATACTGATGCGGTTGGCTGCTTGCGGGGCGTCGTGCAGTATCAACCCCGACTACTTTGGGGATGATTTCGCCGCCTTTCTCAACGAAGACGTAGTCACCTTCGCGGATGTCGAGTTTCTCGATTTGATCGGCGTTGTGCAGCGATGCGCGCTTCACGGTAGTGCCTGCTAGAAATACGGGCTCGAGGTTGGCCACGGGCGTGATGGCGCCGGTGCGTCCGACCTGATATGTAATCTTGTGGAGCAGTGTGCTCACCGTTTCCGCTTTGAATTTGTAGGCAATGGCCCAGCGGGGGCTTTTCGCAGTGAGTCCCAATTCTTCCTGTTGTGCGTATCTGTTCACTTTCACTACCACACCATCGATTTCGAAGGGCAGGTCGTGACGGGCCTTGTCCCAGTGCTCGATGAAGTTCATGATGCCATCGACACTGGCTGTTTTCTCGATATAGCGCAGCTTGGATGGTGGTGTTTTGAATCCCCAGTCGCTGGCGTGTGAAATGGCGTCGAAGTGATTGTCGTAAGTCACATCGTCGGCGTATACGTAGTAGAGGAAGCAGTCGAGTTTGCGTTTGGCGACTTCGCCGCTGTCTTGTTGTTTGAGTGTTCCGGCTGCTGTATTACGTGGGTTGGCATAGGGCTCTTCGCCTTTGGCGAGTCGCTCGGCATTGAGCCGTTCGAATTCTGCTTTGGGCATGAACACTTCGCCGCGTATTTCAAATTCACCGGGATGGTTGCCACGCAGTTGCAAGGGGATGGATCGAATGGTGCGCACATTGGGCGTGATGTCTTCGCCCGTTTCACCGTCGCCGCGGGTAACGCCGCGCACCAACTTCCCATTTTCATAGCTGAGTGAAATGGCCAGTCCATCGTACTTAAGCTCCATCACGTATTCGATTTCAACCGAAGAGAATAAATCAACACCTGCACCGAGCCCTTTGTGCACGCGGCTTTCCCATTCGATGATTTCTTCTCGATTGTAGGTGTTGCTCAAGGAGAGCATCGGGTATTTGTGCTTGACCTTCTCGAATTTATCAGTGATGTCGCCGCCTACGCGCTTGGTCGGGGAGTTTGCGTCGGCCAGCTCAGGATGGGCTTGTTCGAGCGCTTCGAGTTCTTTGAGCAGTTGGTCGAATTCGTAGTCCGAAATCGTTGGCGCGTTGAGCACGTAATAACGGTGATTGTGCTCGTTGAGCGCGGCGGTGAGTTCAGTAATGCGGATGCGGGCGGAGTCCATGGGACAAATGTAAGGGGTGAGGGGTAAGGGGTGAGGGGTGAGGGGTGAGGGGTGAGGG
>CANHYZ010000216.1 GCA_947464885.1 Flavobacteriales bacterium | reverse complement strand
GCCTGGTTGCCGGGAGAAATGGTAGGAGCCGCTCCTGAAGCGAATTATTATTTATTCCGCACGGAAGATCCCTTCAGTGAGTTTCCCGTTGAGACCGATAACTGGGCTGTTGCGGCAGAGTTATGCGATAGTATCGGAATAGACATTATCAATTCAAGCCTTGGCTACTCTTTGTTTGATGATAGCTCATATGATTATACCTATGAGGATATGAATGGCGAAAACGTGCGATGCTCAATCGGCGCAGGAATAGCAGCACGAAAGGGGATATTGGTAGTGAATAGTGCCGGTAACTCAGGAGATGATCCGTGGCGGTACCTGACAGCTCCATCTGACGCAGAAGGTATCTTGGGTGTAGGTGCAGCAGATGCAGATGAGAACCACGCCTGGTTCAGTAGCTATGGCCCTTCGGCCGACGGCAGGGTGAAGCCCGATGTTTCTGCTATGGGTGCAGCTACGGCCTATGCGGCGCAAGACTCGACTATCCGCACGGGCAATGGAACGTCGTTTAGTTCACCGCTGATTGCCGCGGCAACGGCGTGTTTGTATCAAGCGTTTCCGGCTATGCGCTCTTCGCAACTGCGCGATGTCGTCATTCAAAGTTCTTCGGCATATACAAGTCCAACTGATTCATTGGGCTATGGTATTCCTGATTATTACAAGGCGTGGCAAATTCTTCGTGGAGATACTCCTCAGGATGGTGATTTCGGTGCCTCTCTGTATCCGAATCCGTGCATTCAATCGATGCGTGTGACACTCGAGGATGCCAAGTCATGTGAGTTGGTGTACAATATTTATGACGCAGTTGGACGGCGTGTCGCCTCGAGTGCAGGTGTTGTGATCGCAGATGGGCATGGAACCTTTACGTTGGATAGTATTGTTTCCAAGCTGCCTGCGGGTCAGTATACCTTGCATATCCAATGGGAATTGCGTAACTCTTTTGTTTCATTTCAGAAAATGACCAATCCATGAAGTCACTTTACACCTTGATTTTTTCTTGTTTGGTATTCACAGTACAGGCTCAATTTTCCGTAGGTCATATTTCAGAAAGTTATACAGATCCGGCAAGAGCGAACCGCTCGATTACGTGTGAGATTTATTATCCAGCGGATGCAAATGGCGATAATGTGCCTGTTGCCGCGGGCCAGTTTCCGTTTGTGGTTTTTGGTCACGGCTTCGTGATGGATTATACAGCGTATGGCAACATAACAGAGGCATTAGTTTCCGAAGGATTTGTGATGATTTACGTGGAGACAGAAGGAGGCTTTGCTCCGGTGCACAACGACTTCGGTTTGGATCTCGCTTTTATGGCAGATCATTTTTATGACGAGAGTGCTAATGCTGCTTCACCCTTTTACGGTCGACTGGAAGATCGCTGCGCCATTATGGGGCACAGCATGGGTGGAGGTGCGACTTGGCTTGCTGCGGCCACCAGTTCGAGTGTCGATTGCATAGCCGGGTTGGCACCTGCCGAAACGAATCCTTCGGCGATAGACGCTGCATCGAGTGTGTCGGTGCCGGCGATTGTGCTTTCCGGAAGCAGTGATGTGGTGACAGCCCCCGCCGATAATCACACGCCCATCTTTGAATCCACCGCAAGTGCTTGCAAGTACTTTGTGAATATTATAGACGGCTCGCATTGTGGTTATGCTAACACGTTTTTGGAAAGTGGTTCACTCTGCGATTTTGGTGAACCCGGATTTAATGGCTTATCGCGCGAGGAGCAGCAGCAAGTCACACACGAACTCCTTCTCGCTTGGTTTGATGTTTATCTGCGTGATAATGCGGCGAGTAATGAGGTGTTGCAGCTCTATGATGAAATGCAAGGCAATACCGAGACGACGATCGAGTGCGCGGTTGCGGTAGAAGATTACAAGGGCAATATTGTACGCGTGTATCCCAATCCGGGGGTAAATGAATTGGTCGTTGAATGCAGCCAATCCAGTGGAGCTCATTCTTTCGCGCTAAGTGCAATGGATGGTCGACGTGTGATGGAAGGTGTTTTACTACCCGGTCAGTCGAGAACCATCATTTCAACACAAGCACTGGCGTCCGGAATCTACCTGCTGCAATTACCTGCTGCAAAACCGGTACGTTGGTTAAAAGAATGAGGATTAACCCATCTTCTCCGCTACCATTGCACGTATCGCCGACTCCTTCGCCTCAGCTTGCTTCTCCAGATTATCTGCTTTTGCCAGCAATGTATCCGTAAACGCCTTGTCTTTGATGCCGCTGGCGTTGATGCGCACGTTCATGATGGCGCCTAGTACCGCGGTGCGTGCACACAGGGCGCCCACACCGGCATCGGTTACGGAGTTGGGGTTGCCGATTTCGACCATGCGCTCCATGACTTCCATGCTCGCGTATGCGATCTCGGCTGTGCGGTAGGGAATCTCCATGGCGTATTTCGATGCGCTTTCAATGGCTGCCGTGCGCGCTTGCTTTTCTTCGTCGGTGTTTTTGGGCAATGAAAAGGCTTCCATGATTTTATTGAACGCCGCCGTGTCTTCATCCACCAAATGCAAGAGCTGCTTCTGATATTCCACACCTTTCACAGCCCACATGCTGAACTCTTCCCAACGCTCATCCCATCCGCGCTTGTGCGACGATAGATTGGCCACCATCGCTCCGAGCGATGCTCCCAATGCTCCCACATACGCGCTGATGCTGCCACCACCGGGTGCAGGCGATTCACTCGCGGTTTCATCGGCAAAGGCCGTGAGGTTCATGTTCACCAAACGCTTGTTGCTGCCGAGCTTTTGCTCGATGAGGAACTCTATAATTTTCTCTTCTGGTTTGAAAGGCGCGAGGTCGTCAAGACCCAACGACTTTACCGCAATTTTGATTTTCTCTGTTTCTGAAATACCCAATGAGCGCTCTTGCTTGCGGAGGAAATAATCGGCTGCATCGAGCAACGATTGCTTCGGAATCAATCCCACCAACTCGGAGCCTGTGACACGCACACCGCGCGCATCGGCTTTCTTGCACGCTTCTTCAAATGCTACATGCACCGGCGTGATGTTGATGTTGGTGAGGTTCAAGCTTAACTGTGCAATACCGTATTCTTCGATATACCAGCCAATGCCTTTCACTGATTTCAAGGTGCCCGGAACACGCTGCGGTTCACCGCTCGCATCGAGTAGTGGCTTGCCTGTTTTGGCATCATTCACCACGCGCCCTGCTTCGCGAATGTCGAACGCAATGGCGTTGGCACGGCGGGTAGAGGTGGTATTCAGATTCACGTTATAAGCAACGAGGAAGTCGCGCGCACCAATAACAGTGATGCCCGATTTGCGCACGCTGTCGTTCACTGCGGCTGGACCGAAGTCGGGCTTCCATTCGGGAGTGCTGATTTTTTCAATAGCCTCGTATTCGCCTTTGCGGCAATGCGCCAGGTTGCGGCGCTCTTCGCTGTTGGCGGCGTATTCGTAGAAATAGCCGGGAATACCGAGTTCACGTCCCACGCGCTCACCTACCTGACGAGCGATGGCCACGCATTCTTCGGTGGTAACTCCGCTGATGGGTACAAAGGGACACACGTCGGTAGCACCCTGACGCGGATGCTCGCCCTTGTGCGTGCGCATATCGATAAGCTCTTGTGCTTTCTTGATGAGTTGAAACGCCGCTTCTGCAACGGCCTGCGGCTCACCGGCAAAGGTGATTACCGTGCGGTTGGTGCTGGCGCCGGGATCGACATCCAGGAGCATTACACCCGGAACAGTTTCAACAACTGAAGTGATGGCATTGATTTTAGCCTTGTCGCGGCCTTCAGAAATATTCGGAATACACTCGATGATACGTTGCAGGCTGTCGTTGATTACGGTTGCAAATATGGGGTGCTTTGTAGTGAAGTAGTGAAAGGGTGAGGGGTGAGGGGTGGGGGGTTAGGGGTGAGGGGTGAAGTGGTGGGGAGCGGAGGTGTACGCTCTAGCCTCACCACGAATTTACGACTTGGCCCGGTGGCCGAGGTTCGACTGCGCTCATCTACCGCGAAGTCGAGGCCCCAATAATTACGCGCTCAATTTTGTTTCTTCCGAAGCTGTACATCATCGCACCAAGCTGATCCATGGGTTCTGTAATGATGATGTTGGCCTTTTTACCCGGTGTGATAGTGCCGTGCGTGGCATCCAATCCCATGGCATAAGCGCCGTTGAGCGTCGAAGCGTTGGCGACCTCGTGCGGTGTCATGCCCATGTAGATGCACGCAAGGCTGTTCACGAGATTCATATTGCCGCTAGGTGCGCTGCCTGGGTTGTAATCAGTGGCCAAAGCCAGCGGTAATCCTGCATCGATGATTTTGCGGGCAGGCGTGTACGGTATTTTGATAAAGAGCGAACAGCCGGGCAAGCCTACGGGCATTGTTGCAGTGCCTTGCAGCGCGGCGATGTCGGCGTCGGTGAGCACTTCGAGGTGGTCGACGCTCAATGCGTTGTATTTCACGCTGGCCGCCACGCCTCCGATGGCGTTGAACTGGTTGACGTGGGTTTTCGGTCGCAGACCGTGCTTGACTCCGGCTTCCAGAATGCGCTCTGTTTGCGCAACGGAGAAGTAGTTCTCCTCACAGAATACATCGATATATTCTGCAATGCGCTGCGCCGCGACCTCAGGGATCATAGCGTTGATGAGGTGTTCAACGTATGCCTCGGGATTGGCTTTGTAGTCTTTGGGAATAGCG
>CANHYZ010000215.1 GCA_947464885.1 Flavobacteriales bacterium | reverse complement strand
TGCTGTAATCTTTACCAGCCGCAATGCTGTGGATCATTATTTCCGTATTGCCAAGGAAATGCGCATATCCATTCCGGAAACGATGAAATACTTCTGTATGTCGGAAGCGATCGCCTACTACTTGCAGAAGTACATTCAATTCCGCAAGCGTAAGATATTCTTTGGTCACAGTACGTTTCAGGAGTTGATGGAACCCATCCGTAAGCACAAGGCGGAAAAGTACCTGCTTCCATGCAGCGATATCCTCAAGCCAAGCATTCCCGAAACCCTGGAGAAAGAGAAGATACAGTATTCAAAAGCGGTGATGTATCGCACCGTCTGCAGCGATTTATCGGACCTTGCGGATGTCAAGTATGATATGCTGGTATTCTTCTCCCCTACGGATATTGAATCCTTATTCAAAAACTTCCCGCTTTTCAAGCAGGAACAAACACGCATCGCGGCATTCGGTCAGACGACTGCCAAAGCAGTTGAAGATGCGAAATTGCGTATTGATGTGATGGCCCCTACCCCAAAGGCGCCTTCCATGAGTATGGCTATAGAACAGTATATGCAGGCGAATAAATAGCATATATTCCATAAAGCGCCAACGACATTAGCGACCCGTCTTAAGCACCAGTTTAAGGCGGGTTTTTTATGTCTGATGAATTGTACTATTTGATTGCCCTCACTCGGGCACCCGGCGTTGGGCCAACAAAAGCCCGTCAATTGCTCAAAACCTGTGGCAGTGCCGAGGGGATATTCAAATCGAAAACGCGCGAACTGTTATCCATTCCGGATATCGGGCCTGCCACTGCGAAGGCATTGCATTCCATTGACCGATCAAAAATTGAGGAGATCATTCAATTTCTGGAGAACAAAGGCGTGCGCACCACATCCTTCATGAGTGATAACTATCCGGAGCGCCTCAAACATTGCGACGACGCCCCGGTGCTTCTATACGGATTGGGCAACTACAATTGGAATCCAAAGCGGCCGATTAGCATTGTGGGCACCCGAAAGGCTACAACCTACGGCAAAGATTTCTGTCAATCACTGGTTCAATCACTAGCGCGATATGAGCCCACCATCATCAGTGGGTTGGCCTACGGAATCGATGCGTGTGCGCATCAGGCCGCGCTGGATGCAGGAATAGAAACCATCGCCTGTGTAGCGCATGGCCCAGAGCGCATTTATCCCGATGCCCACCGCGCTCTGGCCGGGAAGATGCTCGCACACGGCGGTATTATCACTGAATTCGCGCCGCACACGCCCATGGCGCCGGAGATGTTCCCCATGCGTAACCGACTCATTGCAGGATTGGCCGAATGCACTGTGGTGATTGAAACAGACCTCAAAGGCGGAAGCATGATAACCGCGCACATCGCATCATCCTACGGCCGTGAAGTCTATGCTGTTCCGGGCAGAGTTCATGACCGCACTAGTCGTGGATGCAATGCCCTCATCAAGCGACATGTGGCCGGAATACTTACTGCTCCGGAAGACCTCATCGAATATTTGAACTGGGATTCACCTAAGGAAAAAAGCGGCACCCAGATGCAACTCTTCGCCTCCTTAACAAACGAACAACTTCATCTAGTGCAGTTGATTCAAAGCCTTCAAAAGGCAGCCTTCGATGATTTGCTCACACAAACGGGGCTCCATTGGGGCGAGCTCAATGCGATGCTGACCACACTCGAGTTTGAGGGAGTCATCCGCAGTTTACCCGGAAAACGGTTTACACTAAATGGTTAATAAAGCCGTTGATTATCAGTAGAGCAAGGTGACTTTAGTCAGAAACAAAACCTTTTTCTTTATTCTACGTTTACACAACGACAACGGAAAATTAACGCTTCGGCACAAATCATTAATGACATGATTATGCAGTACCTCAATCACTTAGAAAATTGGTTTAACCGCAAGATTGGCTGGTTCTTTCTGAACGGTTATAAAGGAAAATCGGAATAAATTATTCCCTATGAAACTAAAAAATGGCTGCCATCGTGCGGCTATTTTTTTTATCCAATCTCAATGCAGACATTCTGTGGTTCGGTGAAAAACCTCAAGGCTTCCCAGCCACCTTCTCGCCCTACGCCGGAATGCTTTACTCCTCCGAAAGGTGTTCTCAAATCACGCAACAGCCATGTGTTCACCCAAACGATACCGCTTTCCAAAGCTGCCGAAAAACGGTGTGCTCTATTCACGTCAGTCGTCCAGAGGGAAGCCGCCAGTCCATACTGCGTGGCGTTTGCTAACCGCAATGCCTCTGTTTCTGTTTCGAAGGATTGCAGGGTAACCACCGGGCCGAAAATCTCTTCCTGATTGGTCCGACAATCCGGCCCAAGACCATCGATAATCGTCGGTTCAATAAAAAAGCCTCCAGAACACGGACCTTCCACGATTACACGCTTGCCGCCGCAGCGAACGGTGCCACCCTCTTGCCGAGCAAGGTCAATGTATCCGAGAACTTTATTCATATGAGCCTCACTCACCAGCGCTCCCGTTTGGGTGTCCTGAAGCATAGGGTCGCCGACCTTCATGGCTGATACCTTTTCAATCAATGCGCTCACAAATCGATCGTAGATACCGGATTGTATCAATATGCGCGAGCCACACAGGCAAATCTGTCCTTGATTGGTAAATGCCGCCCTTACAACGGTTTTTAGCGCCTTGTCCAGATCACAGTCATCAAACACGATGAACGGATTCTTCCCCCCCAGTTCCAGCGACAATTTCTTAAACCGTGGAGCTGCGACCGCCGCAATGCGCGATCCCGTAGCGGTTCCACCGGTAAACGACACTGCTTTAATTCCGGTGTGATTCACAATTGCCTCGCCCGTTGTTGTACCCAAGCCATGGACAATATTGAGCACTCCTGCAGGAAGCCCGGCCTCGATACACAGTTTCGAAAACAAAAAGGCTGTCATGGGGGTAAGCTCACTGGGCTTAGCCACAACGCAATTGCCGGCAGCCAGGGCCGGTGCAATTTTCCACGTGAACAAGTAGAGCGGTAAATTCCAGGGCGATATGCAGCCTACAACGCCAATGGGCTTGCGATTCGTGTAGTTAATCGCACGATCTTCCATGATGTGCGCTTCAGAGCTCCAATGCAAAATGGCCGTTCCGAAAAACCGCATATTGTCCTCCGCTCGCGGGATATCCATGCGGCCGGCCAATGAAACAGGCTTACCGTTATCCATAGCCTCGGCCTCGGCCAGCATTTGGCTGTGCTCCGCGATGAGGTCTGCAATGCGCACAAGCACACGCGATCGTTCTGCAGCAGGGGTTTTGCTCCATGACGGAAAGGCGCGTGTGGCTGCCGCCACAGCCAGATCAACATCCTCCGGGCTTCCTTCCGGGATTTTCCCATACAGCTCACCTGTGGAAGGATTGATGTTGTCGATATAACGTCCATTGGCCGGCTCGACCAACTTTCCGTCAATGTAATGTGCGATAATTTTCACTGTGAATGGCTATTAAAGCGCAATTTAGGACAAGAGCGTCGCTTGAAACCGCAGGATCATATTTGTCAGCTGCGCCACGAACGGTTAATGGTTGATTCCAAAAGCGCACGCGCAGCGCCTTCCAAAAATAATTTCAAGAGAATTTCTTCAGGCGCTTGGATATACGTCAAGGCGTATTAAATTTGCAACCGCTTTTACGCAAAGGCGTCTTTGCCCGATAGTATAATGGCAGTACAACTGATTTTGGTTCAGTTTGTCTTGGTTCGAATCCAGGTCGGGCAACTTTGAGAAAGTCAATCTTCGGATTGACTTTTTTTATGCCTTCTTTAATTTGAGGCTTACACCCGGCGTAGGATCGCCGGTTCCTGCTGCAGCATTGATTTTACGAAGCTGCTTCAACTTCATCCCAAACTTTTGCGAGATACTAAACCAGGTGTCGCCCGATTGTACGGTATAGTCGGCAACGCTCGCCTTGTTGCGCTTGGGTTGTAAATACACGACATCACCCGGCTGAAGTTGAGTATCCGCTGAGAAATCATTGAACTTATTCAGAATCCAAACATTCAGGTCGATATCCTGAGCAATTGACTCCTTGGTTTCGCCTTCCTTCACCACGACATACTTGATGTTGTTATCGCTTACCTTGACTTCATGGTTTTTCGAAATCGTTATTTCGGAGCGTTCCTCCCTTTCCACCGTCGTTTTCGGCTTGCGACCCGAGCGGTTCCTTGACAACACAGTAGCCTCCGGAGTTGTGTCCTTTCGGTCCGGTACCGTATTGCTCTTTGCGTAAGACAGACCCGTTTCATCGTATTGTGTCAAGTTATTTTCCTCGATAATGCGGATCAACAGCTTGGCATAATCAGGATTGGTTGCATAGCCGCACTCGCGCAATCCCTTTGCCCAGCCCTTGTAATCATCGGGATTGAGTTCGAACAACGACGCATAGCGTGGCTTCTTCAAAAAGAGCGAGTGGTCATCAAACGATTCGCGTGCGTTCTTGTATTGGCGAAAACACTCATTGCGTGTTTCATCATCCTCGTATATGCGCTTCCCTTCCCAATCGGAGTGACATTTAATACCGAAATGGTTGTTGCCTTCCTTGGCAAGTCGACTGTTTCCATCGCGACTTTCCAAGATTCCTTGAGCCAGTGTTATGCTGGCGGGAACGCCGTGCGAAGCCATCTGATAAATGGCCTCTTCCTTCCACATATCGATGTATTGGGCTCTCGTGTTTTCCG
>CANHYZ010000214.1 GCA_947464885.1 Flavobacteriales bacterium | reverse complement strand
TTCCTTTCCTAAAAAATACGGCACATTCCTCTATAAACCAGTTGCTAACTTTATTGGCGAAGATTTCTTCACCTATTACCGCCAAGAGCCCTTTCCATGCACGCTTAACAGCTCTCCACCCGCCCGCGTCACCATCTTCGTTGTTCCCTCTAACGAGAACCCGGTGGCCGGCGACGCTAACATCGCAAACGCCATTGAGGAACAACCCGTTTCTTACAACCTGCTCCTACTGACAAGCGACCCCGAAAATGAAGTACTCCACTTCGCGTTAACCGGCCAACCCCATGGCGGCATGGCAACTATCAACGCCAGTGGACTGTTAACCTACACAAGCACCAACAACTTCATTGGTTTGGATACGGTCGCCTACACGGTCATGGATTTGGTCGGACAGCTCGATACCGGCTATGTGTACATCCAAGTTGCCAATGGCAATAACGACGCACCCCTCATTCTAAATAGCACGGCCATCGCACAGGAGGATAGCGCAACGAACTTCTCCGTAGCCACACCCGACCTTGTCGACGGTGATGCACTAACTTACCAAGTCGTTTCTTCGTCAGCACTTGGCAACTATACGGTGGGTGCAAACGGCAACGTGAACTACTCGCCTCCGGCGAACTATTCAGGCACCGATATCATTCGCTACCGTGCATGTGA
The DNA here is from genome assembly GCA_947464885.1 of Flavobacteriales bacterium. Classification (GTDB taxonomy): domain Bacteria; phylum Bacteroidota; class Bacteroidia; order Flavobacteriales_D; family Sanyastnellaceae; genus JAIBBG01. The sequence goes on along the minus strand of CANHYZ010000214.1, from coordinate 4,030 downwards.
TAACGGCGGCCTTTGCGACACCGCTGATGTAGTCATCACTATTGCACCCGAGAATGATGCTCCCTTTGCGGGCTATGATTTCAACACAACGGTCATCAATGGAACAGTTAGCGGTCAGGTCAATGGCAATGATTCAGACATCGACAATACCGCCAATCAACTGACCTATCTCTTACTTGATCCGGCATTGCATGGCACTGCAACGGTTCAGGCCAATGGCACATACACCTACACCCCCGATCCACTCTATTTCGGAGAAGACCTTTTCACGTATCGTGTTTGCGATAGTCAGGGACTATGCGATGATGCCGATGTCGTTATTAACGTCCTTTACACGAACCTAGCGCCCTCAACCCAAAACAGCGGCACAACCGTAGCTGAAGACGATAGCGCCGTGATTAATCTTAGCACTGTAAGCAGCGATTTCAATGGGGGTGATTTGGCATACAGTCTCATTTCCTCGTCTTCGTTCGGAACGTTTGCGCCAATCGTGAATACCGGATTCAATTTCGCTCCATCGGAAAACCTCAGCGGTACATTCCAAATTGCATATCGCGTATGCGACACCGGGAACTTGTGCGACACGGCCATGCTTACCATCGACATTACCCCGGTCAATGATGCGCCCATTGTCATGCCTCGAACGGTCTCCGCGCTTGAAGACACCCCTGTTAGCTGGACGGCAACCTATTGGGATGTCGACAGTGATAACACGACCTTGACTCTCGAAGTGATGGAGTATCCTCAGCACGGCATGTTGTCCGGCGACTTTATCTATCAAGGAGATGCAAATTACTTTGGAGAAGATGCCATCACGTTTCGCGTTTGCGATAGCGAAGGCGCGTGCGTAGAATCAACGCATACGTTGATGATTGAGGCCGTAAATGACGGACCTGTTGCAACGGGAGAAACAGTCTCGATTATGGAAGACAGCGGCCCCGAGGTTATTTCACTCAACAACAACGATACGGACGTCGACAACGATGCGCTGCAATACACGTTACTCAGCGAGGAAGGTGATCATTCGATTAGCTTTAGTATTTCCGGATTGATGGCCATTAGTCCTGCTGAGAATTTCAATGGTACGATTACGCTTGACTATGCTGTTTGCGATGGCGCAGGATTGTGCGATACCGTTAAGCTCTTCATTTCCGTAGAAGCCGTAAACGACCTTCCGCAATCGGCATTTCCACAGCTATCAACAACAGAAGACACAGCCCTTAGCTTCGATCCATCTTCGTATACAAGCGATATTGATGGCGATCAAATCACCTACTCCATCATCAGCAGCCAAGGCGTTGCAGCGACCCTTGACCCGGCGAATCAAACCTACGCACTCACACCGATAGCAAATTTCTTTGGTGATGCCTCTGTCGTTATTCAGGTGTGCGATGGAACCATTCCCTGCACGACGGACACCCTTCACATTCAATTCGACGCTGTCAATGATGCACCGGTTGTGAGCGACATCGAGGTGTTTACGTTTGTCAACATTCCCGCTGAAGGAGAACTTATTGGCTTTGTTTCGGATGTCGATGACCTAGCCTTCACCGCATCGGTTGAAAACAACTCCAATGGAACGCTCACAATCGATTCAACACTTCACTTTAGCTACATACCGACTGCGGACTTTGTAGGCATCAATAGCCTCATCCTAACGGTATGCGACTCTTCCGGTTTATGCGATACAGCGGTGTTTATGATTGAAGTGTTTCCACCCAATCAGGCACCTCAAGCTAGTGGAGCATCATATGAAACTTGCCAGGCAGTATCTGTAACAATACCGGTTGCGTCGTTGGTTTCCGATGATGCAGAAGCAGCAGAATCACTCAGCTACTTCTTCACCTCCTCAGCTCCGGCGCAAATCATGGTTAGTTCCCCGGCAACAGAGGCTGTGATCCTCCCCTCTTCATTCTTCTCGGGAATCATGATGATTGACATGGTCGTTTGTGATAATGCCTCACCCGCATTGTGCGATACGGCTCAATACACAATTGAGGTAGTTCCATCCTTTACACCGGAGATAACAGCAGCAACTATTGAACAGATTTCTTGCAATGGTTCAAACGACGGTTCGATTGTCATCAGCAGCACAACCGACACAACCTCGCCAACTTTCGAGTGGAGCAATGCCGGTTCGGGTAGTTCAATCTACGCCCTAGAGCCCGGCGATTACTCCGTAACGATTTTGAGCAGCATACCTTGCAGTGCGCCCGGTACAGCTTCCTTCACCATCAACGAACCGGAACTGCTCACCGCAAGTTTCACCTCAACCAATATTTCAGACACCGGTAACGGCACTATTGATGTGATCATCGCTGGAGGCACTGCTCCCTATGAAGTTTCATGGACAGGTCCGCAAGGGTTCAATTCCACAACATTATCCTTGATTGAACTGGGCTCAGCAGGCACTTATACTGCCCTGATTACGGATGCGAATGAATGCACCACGAGCCTGGAAGTCGTCATTACTTCCAAACAGGAATTCACGACGACCTCCTTTAGCCTTTACCCCAACCCTGCAGCAGACAATACCATCCGTGTTGACCTCCCGGCAGAGACGGCCCTTCCTTGCACCTACGTCCTCACCGATTTAAGTGGCAAAGCCGTGCAAGCAGGACTGATTTTCGGGTATAGCCAGCAAATCAACATCACGGATATAGCAGGTGGCTGTTATCTTTTAACAATCGACGGATATTCGGTGCGCATGATGCGCCACTAGTGGATTGAGAGCGAACAGTAAGGTTGTTGTTTTCGTTGATGTGCTGTATATTTGTGTGAACTGAAAAATAATGAACTCGGGCAACGTTGGATGTGTTTTCCGAGTCATCAATAAGACTCAAAGAGCGCCATGCGAAATTTCATTTCCTCTGCAATTGTATATGCCCTACTCACTTGGTTTGCATCATCGGGCTTAGCGCAAGTTGTTGCCAACAATGATGATTATCTCGTGAATGAAAACGAGTCCTACACCGACTCCTTCATTTACAACGACCAACTTCCCGCAGGTCAAACCGCTGTCTACTCCCTGGTATCGGGTCCGGAGTTCGGGACCATCTCCGTTCAAAGCAACGGAACGTTCACCTACACACCACCTTTGAATGAATACTACATCCGAGATAGTATTTATTATCAGGTTTGCGCAGGCAATGTGTGTGACATTGCAGGTGTTGAATTTTATGTGATCTTCCGAAATACACAGCCGTTTGCCGGTGCGGATTATTTCACGGTTGAAATAAACTCGCCGCGCACCGGGAATGTAACCGTCAACGATGGTGATCCTGATTCCATCACTGATCCCATCAGCACCGAGTTGGAATGGGTGAAGTTGAATAATCCATCGAACGGTATAGTCACCTCCTTCGATATATTCGGAAACTTCACCTACATGCCTAACACGGGTTTCATGGGTAATGATTCCTTTCAATATTATGTTGTGGACCACTGCGGTCTTTATAGAATCGCTACCGTATACCTCACCGTTTCATCGCCCAATCAGAACCCCTCTGCAAACAACCAAACGATAAATTCCCTTTCGGAAGATGTCGTATACAATGGCAGTCTGAGCTCCCTGGTGAGCGATCCGGAAAACGATGCCATGACCTTCAGCATCGTCACACCATCGGCCCACGGCCAAGTAGCGCTCTCATCCGGGGGCTCCTATAGTTTCACGCCCAATCCGAATTTCAACGGAACGACCACATTCGTTTACACCGCTTGCGATATCTTTGGTCAATGCGCCAACGGCACCATCACCCTTGTGATCGCTAACGTTGACAATGATCCACCGACCTTGGCGGATGACCTGAAGATCTTAAATGAAGATAGCGCTGTGTCTATCAACGTAGCCACGAATGATAGCGACGATACCGGCACGCTCACCTACACGCTTTTCTCGAATGCCGCTCATGTAAACGCAGTGCTTATTGCAGCAACAGGAACCTTTAGTTACACCCCCAATCCCAATTATTTCGGATTCGACACCTTTGTCATTCAGGCGTGCGATGGTGTGAACTGTTCCACCTCTACT
>CANHYZ010000213.1 GCA_947464885.1 Flavobacteriales bacterium | reverse complement strand
GGGCGACAATAAGGTTTTCAAATGCGCCAGCAATGCTTCCAATCCGACCTCGTTGCCGGCGATTCCGAAACCATTCATCAAGAGTAAAATCGTATCGAAACTACCCGCATGCACATCAGCAATTGCTGCGCAGATTACGTTTTTCACACCGCGCTCCCTGATGACCGCAGCGGCACTTGGCGAAATCTCAACCGCCGTCACTTCGTAACCCGATTGCTGCAACTCCAAGGCGTGACTTCCGGCGCCGGCGCCAACATCGAGCACCTTACCGTGTGTCATCTCCAGGGCCTCAACCTCCAAGGCATTCATGCCCTGCCTGTTTCGAAAGAAGGAGGAAACAGGCATTGGGGGCTCGGGCTCACCGTCTATCCATAGCTGCAGAAAGCACTCTTGCCCGGTGCGATGAAAGCGCTCAATGGCCCTTCCGATAACGTCATTAAAATTCCCCGAATTCTCAACTGTCATAGTGCAAATGAACTACATTCGTAGCAGGTTGTTCAAAAGAACATGCGGGGTTTAGAAGATTGAATCAACACCGATGCAACTTGTTCCACCCTGAGCATGTCTTTAACATCAAGTCCCTACGTATGAAGACCAAATTCATCCTTCTGCTCATCGTGTTCAGCGCCCTTGGCGCGAATGCTCAGCTCATTACGACCAGTAATCTGACGGTTCAGGAATACGTTCAGAACGTTCTTCTCGGACAGAACGTGACCGTTTCAAACATCACCTTCAACGGTGGCTCGGCCAATGTGGTAAGCCCTTCGGTTGGCGGCTTCGACTGCCCCGAATGTAATCTCAATATTTTCTCCGGATTTGCCATGACCACGGGAGATGTGGCGGGGTTGGTAGGTCCTAACGACGAAGGAGGCTATTTCGGAACAGGCACCGGTGGCATAGCCGGCCAAGATCCCGATCTTCTGGATTTAATTCAAGAGCTTATCCCGGGTGCAGATCCCAACATCGTTGACGTGAATGACTGGGTTATCATCGAATTTGACTTCGTGCCACTGGGCGATACGTTGCAGTTTCAATACGTTTGGGCGTCCGAGGAATATGACGAATATGTTGGAACCGACTTTAATGACATTTTCGGATTCTTCATCAGCGGTCCGGGAATCAGTGGCCCCTATGCCAACAACGCCGTCAACATTGCGCGTGTCCCGGACACCAATGCCCCGGTGGCCATCAGCACCATCAACAACGGTAACGGCAATAACGGTCCGTGTACTAGTTGTGAATACTACAACCAGGACGGACAGTATCTGGCAATACCCTTTGATGACCCCATTCACTCCGACCCTTATTACATGCAATTGGATGGTTATACCGATGTGCTCACCGCCACGGCCATTGTTCAATGCGGAGAAACGTTTCACATCAAACTAGCCATTTGCGACACCAGTGATCCGGCTTATGCCTCAGCCGTATTTCTGCAGCGCGATTCTTTCTCAAGCAATCTCGTCGTGCAAACATCCCTCAACCTCACCGCGGGTGGACCCAACGGAGACACCATGTATGAAACTTGCGGAGATGGCTTCATCGTATTTGAACGCCCGCAAAACGGGAATCCCAATCAAACGTTGGTGGCTGAGTTGGAATTCGGTGGAACAGCCGTGAACGGTGTCGATTACACGGCCATGCCATCGAGCGTCACCTTTGATCCGGGCGTGATGCAGGTAGCTGTCTATATCGATGCTTTTGACGATGGCTCAACGGAAGGACAGGAAACCGTTATCATGAGCATCACCAATATCGCAGAATGTTCAGACGCGACTATCTCTTCATCCTTTGAATTCTACATTTCCGACTTGCCTGAGCCACTGCAAGTCGATGGCGTCGATTACACCATTTGTGAAGGCGCCGTTCAAACGGTTGAGCCTATTATCACAGGCGGCTACGCTAATTATGGCTATGCCTGGAGCACAGGAGAAACCACAGCCACAATAGACGTTGCGCCCATTCTCTCGACAACTTACATCCTCACTGTTTCGGATACGTGCGGCATGCCCGGTGATGACGCGCAATTCACGGTGACTGTGCTGGCTGCCACACCACTCGTTGTCGACATTTTGGACAACGACAATATCCTGCCCCTGGATTGCACGGAATTCGGCAGCATCTATGGACAAGTCAGCGGAGGTATTGCTCCGTATACTTTCAATTGGTCGGATGAAAATGGTAACCCATTATGGGGTAGTGACGTCCTGGGTGTAGGCGCATGGAATGCAGGTACCGTTTATCTGCTGGTCACCGATGAGTGCGGATTTCAGGGGAATGATGATCTCGACATTCCGGTGAACGCTCCTCCGCTCATCGTCAACCTCGATGCAACCCACACCGTGGATTGCGGCGACAATTGCAACCTCGGCGTAGTGGTAAGTGGTGGTGACACCCAAGGCATGGGCTACAACTATGAGTGGACCTTCAACAATGCCATCGACTGGAATTTGTGGGGGATAGACACGTATACCGCCGTCGCCTTGCAACCCGGAACCATCATGGTCTCGGTGAGCGATCAGTGCGGTCAAACCGTGCAGGCGACAAGCCAACTCATCATCAACAGCCCGTCTATCGATCTTTCACTGCCGCAAAACCTCATGGGTAATTGCGCCACCTTGTTTGACATTGTACCGATTATCAGTGGCGGTAGCGGCAATGCCAATGACTGGAACTACAACTGGTCCGGCAATACAAATGCAATTGGCACTGGACCAAGTTTGAGCTCATCCTTTGCGGTCGATACCGATATAGCCGTGAGTGTGGTGGATGTGTGCGGACAAAGTGCCTCCGCGACAACAACCGTAGACATAACGAACCCTGCGGTTACCGTGAGCCTTGGTGATGATATCAACGCATCCTGTATCGATGATACCGAGCTGAATCCGCAGATTAACGGAGGTAGCGGCGGTGAGACGTTCCAATGGATTATCGATGAAACTGTCGAGGCCGGCACGCCAACCTTCACGGTGCAATCGTTCGAGACTATCGACGTGATTGTAAACCTTACCGATGCTTGTTCGGAAATAGCGCGTGATACCGTGACCATTTTCATTCCGGATACACCTTTGAGTATTTCCGTTGCCGACGACACACTGATTTGCCCCGGGCAATCGGCTGTCTTGTACGCCTCAGCGGAAGGAGGAGAATCACCATACGCGTTCAGTTGGAATAACGACTTCTTTGGTGAGGTTGTCGACGTAGATCCTGAGGCAACGACAAACTATCACTTGGTGGTGCGCGACATTTGCGGCCGACAGCTGGAATCGGATATGGTTGTGGAATTAAACCCCGTGATTGCAAACTTCTCATTCACCGGTTTGGGCGATGACACCTATTCATTCACGGCCCTGCCCCTGCCCGCATGCGACAACTGCGTTTACATCTGGAATTTCGGAGATGAAACAACAGCATATGACTCCGTTGCGACCCATCAATACGACGGTCTGAGTGATTACACGCCAACCCTCACCATCATCACTGAAATTGGCTGCACCAACACACAGAATGCGCTGATTCAAGGCCCTGCATACTTCTATGTTCCAAGTGCATTCACACCCAACGGCGATGGACTAAATGATGTGTTCGAAGTTGTCGGCACATCCATAGCCGAATATGAACTCACCATTTTCAATCGTTGGGGCAATGTTATTTTCCATTCCACGAACCCTGAAGAGGTTTGGGTTGGTGATACCTCGGCCGGTGACTTCTTCGTGCCGAATGCCTCTTACAATTACGTGCTTCGCATTAAGGGATTCGATACGGAAACAATTCAGCGGACGGGAGAGATTAACATCATGCGCTAAACGCAGATTGACTGTCACACTTATTGCGCTCGAAGAAATTCGTAGCCGCCTTTTTCAGCGCCCCAGACTTGAACACCTAAATCATTCCAACCCTGATCCCAGCTGACCATGCCGGTTTCTGACAGACTCACTTTAGACGTCGTATAAGTCGCTCCTGACCGTGTGCTTGGACAGGTTTTCTCGCCGGTTGACCCTTCAAACTTACCGGAAGCCGCATCATAGGTCAAATGCACCTCGCAACCATCGAGTACTTTGAGCGAATCCGGCGTAAGCTGTGTAAACACATCGTCATAGCCGAGCTTGCCCACAAAGCGCTGCGGGGCATTCATCGTGTAGATATAACTCACGAAATTCGTTTCAGATGCTTTGACCACTTTATAAATCCGCTGTCGATAAGGCTTTTCGAGTGACGCACTCATGGCCTGTTCTACATACAAATAGAAAAGGCTGTCGGTGCTTTGCCAGATGGGCACCATACGCAATCGTATATCGAAGTAATCGCTGTCGTTCCTGCTTTGTAACTCACTGGAGAAACTCCCCGACATGCATTGCTTCAAGAACTGGAATGGCGACGGTGTGGATTGTTGAGGTGCATATGCGGTGAAACTGACTGCTGCCACCGCTGTAATACCAAGGAAAAACTTCCGGATGAGCTTCATAATTATTCGTTTCGTTTGAGCATGACTCGCTGCGCAGGATTCACCACCAGCGGAACCTTTTCAAGCACCGTATCACTCTCTTCAAGTCCCCACGCGTCGATATCCGACAAGCTCACATGTTTCAATGCAATGTAAGCGTTAGTGATGAAGCTATCGCGTACATTTAAATCATTATCGGCCGATAGAAACTTCTCAAGCACCACAAATTTGAAGTCGTGCTCATCGTT
>CANHYZ010000212.1 GCA_947464885.1 Flavobacteriales bacterium | reverse complement strand
GATGGGCATGTCGAAGGTCGTCCATGTGGGTTCATCGGTTAAAATTTCAAGTGAACCGATAGCAATAGTGTCAGCCATATTCGCTTCGCTGTTCCAACGTGTGAAAAAGCAAGCAATACCGGAAAGGTCGTTGGCAATGAGGGATGAGCGGTAGCTTCCCGAAAGGAAACTAGGTACGTTGTTGACAGCAAAACCTGCAGTTCCTATTTCAGATCCAAAGTTGAATGAGCCTACATAGGCCACAGCCGGGATCATGCTGCCATCCAATGGATTTAACTGCGAGGCAAGTTTGAGGTAGTAGTCACCGTCCACTCCGGGCGTCTCTTGCGTTACCGAGTAATCAGCCTGAAATAGGAAGGATAATACATTGAAGGTTGCCCAGTCAACAGGTTCCGGATATCCGTTGATGGATGTCCATTCTTCGAAACTACCATTGGGGATTGTTTGAGCCTGTCCAACAAAACTGCAAGCGAGCAGTATAACTAGCGTGTAGATTTTTTTCATGGGTAAAAAATTTATTGTCCAAAATTAAGCTCCAGTGCTCGTTGCCCGAGTGGGGATTTAGATTTCAGTAACAGCGCTCTGTCGGAAAGATTGATCCTATTCGATAATCACAAGCTGCACATGGTTGGCGCCGTCCACTAAGGTGTATGTGCCTGCTTCTAAATGCGCCACTGAATGAATGCCGTCGCTCAGGTTTTGAGCAACACTTCTGCCGGTAGCATCGCGTAAAATGCCATTGCGACAACCGCTGATGGTGAGCTGATCTTTAACCGGATTGGGATAAGCCCGTAGGTAGGGATGTTCTACCTGCGTTATGGTATTGATGGTGTTAGAAAAACCCGGTGTTTGAAATTCGCCGGTGATGTAGGAAGTTGATCCGCCGTCTTCGGTCAACGCCCACGTAGCATCCGCAATAGGCGAGAATCCCTGTGCACGATCCATCAACCGTGGAAGTCCTTCTTCCATGCGGTAAAGAAAGAGCGACTCTCCGGCACCCAGTTTAAAATTGGTGTGCGATCGTCCTTGTTCCAGATCATCGTCCGCCCAAAAAAGCAAAAATCCATGGGCTGCTATCGTGGTATCGGGTAGCTGCCAGCGGTTCCAGTTTTCCGAGTTATCACTCAGAAAACAGTCCTGCAACACGACGGCATTGTCAGAGGAATTGTAAACTTCCACCCAATCATCAAACTCGCCATAGGTATCAGTATTGAGCGCATCATTTTCAACACAAACTTCATTGATGCGAATGCCTGCACCTGAGCGTGTAATCCAATGCTCTTTTGGAGTGCACGGGTATACCGTTGTGCCATTGACAATGATGCGGTAGTAGAGCTTGTCACTCTGATTGCTAAACAACGGTCCGGTAAAGGTGAAGATGCCATCGCCGTCTGCATCGGTCATGCTTCCCGACATGTACGATACGCCATCCCATGAATAATTGGCTTGGACGCTACCTGGGCTTCCGCTAATGATCGCAGATAAGGCAACAGCGTTGGTGTCAATCCGTTGATTTAAACTGTGGACGCGAAAAGGGTAATTGGTGTAGGACTCTAATTGCGCGAGTGCGCTATTGCGACGTGCTTCAACGTACGGAAGAATCCCATAAGGAACATGCTGGCAGCAGCCTGCATCTGCAGCCGAAGCAAAGTCACCGAGCGTGTATCCGAAATCCTGCGAATAATAGGCGTCATCAATCAAATGAGGAGCGATAAGATTCTGCCAATACGTGATTTGTGAAGCGAGTGTGTCGGGATGAAATAGGGTGTTGCAAAGTGTCTCGATGTAAGCGCTGAATTGATCACGGTATTGCGGTTGACTCATGATCAGCGCATAGAGCGGACGCGACTCTCCGGAAGGCGACCAGTTGTAAATATTGCGATCAGCCCAATCCATACCGAACCAGTCGATGCCCCAGGTATTGTCCAAGTCATAGGGGATGAAGTTGATCTGCTGGGTCAACTGATGATGATAGAGGTAGAAATTATTCTTGTTGAAGATGTAGCCGTCCCAGTTGCCGAGCAATACATCGATGGCCGCAATTTTCAAGTAACCTTCGATATCAAATAATGCGGGAATAGCGCACGGCTCCTGACTAAATGATGTGTTGTTCAATGCATCGATGAAGATTGAAAGATCGCTATAGTCATCGAGGTAATCATTCGTTTTAAGTTCGTAGTGGCGATAGCCCCATAGCGCGAACTTATAGTCGTCGGGATTACTGCTGATGTAGTTCAAGTCGGCGGGATAGGTGCATTTGTAGAGATTGCCGTCGCCTTGATGGTCGACGTGTGTGGCTGTCATCTGTTCGTCGATGTGTTCGACATTCAGATATAGTCCGCGATACTCATTGTTGATATAAAGACGCGTATAGGATGTCCTAGCGGCAACAAGGCCGAACTGTCGGAAAAGATCATGGGCCAGTTTACTGCGCAAGAGCGATGGGTCATTCACCGTTGGCAACAAGTTCATTTTCTCCAAACCCTGCCATTGACCTCCGCCAGTAAACGTGTTGAATGATAGTTTGAATGACTTCTTTGCTGCGTTCAAACTGGTGTTGCCGCGCAAGCGAAAACCAATGTCATTCACGGTATCATTCAAGCCATTGCTTTGGAAAATGAACTGCGCAGGATACTCATGTTCGTTATCCACAAGGGCAATCATCTGCGCGAGGCTGTCGGGATGAATGGTTATATAGATAGCAGTTACTTCCGACTGATCGTAGACTTCTCCAAAGGGTGGTGCTGTTTGCGCCTTACAGGATGATGTGAGCGCGCTCAACAGAATCAGGCAAGTCAATGTCGCTAATAACGGCCGCATGCTATTTGCTTTTGCGCTTGTATTTGTAGAGCTGGGCAGGCTTGTGCAATACGCCTTTTTGTTTCTCTTCCAAAGGTGTAAGATGATTTCCCTTGAGAACATTCTTTCTGAAGTTCCGTTTGTCGAGTTTTTTGTCCAGAATAATTTCGTGCAGATGTTGCAATTGGGAAAGAGTGAACTTTTCGGGCAAAAGTTCGAATCCAATATTGTCGGCGACCAATTCATGACGGAAGACATCCAGCGCACGCTCGACGATTTCATTGTGGTCGAAGGCTAGTTCCGGGATGTTGTAAACATCCACCCACTTGGTTTTTCCTGCGAAGCTGGATGCTTTTGGGGTATAGTCATCCAATTTCACAAGCGAGTAATAGCCAACGGTAATGACGCGGCGCTCGGGATGAGCGCGAAAGAGGCGCAGCCATTCCTGATCTTTTAGGTCCTGCACACGCTTAGGGTCGCCAAATGTGTAGAATTGCTTAAGGTAAATTCCTTTCAAACTGGTAAGCTCCTTCAAAACACGCTTGGCGCATTCGTCCAGGCTCTCCTTGTCCTTTAATAAATCCCCCGGTAAGGCCGTTTGAATTTTAGGCAGCTTGCGATCTGTGCCGGCGTGACGTTGTTCGATTAAGAGCACCTTGAGTTTTTTCTCATCGAAACCGAAGAGCACACAGTCAACTGAGATATCCATAGCCATGTAAAAGGAGTAGTGATTTTTGCTCGGCTAAGATAAGCGGCGCTTAACGAACCTAGGGCACCGTTCTTATTTTGTGAAATGTTTGGCTTTTGCTTCAGATGGTCGAGAGCGAATATGCTGAGGGAACCGTGGGCATTGTTTATAAAATGGACTACGTGGTTCTTTCACCATTGAACCATTTGGGGCATTTTCGGGGGATGAAAGAAATCAAAAGGCGATGGTTTTTCGCGTGGGCCATGATTGCAGTCATGTTGCTGTCACTTTCGGCATGTGGATCCACCATTGACACGGTAAGTATATACAGTGGCTCGATGCACAAGGAGAGCAAGGCGCTCGTCATTTATCCCAATACCACTTCTGATGAACCGATTCCTGTGTTGTATCTGCTGCACGGCTTGGGGGGCGACTATGGGTCGTGGCTGAAGATTAAGCCTGCGTTAGCGGATTACGCCGATCAGCACCGTCTAATCATTGTGTGCCCCGATGGCGGTGAGCGAAGCTGGTATTTGGATAGCCCGATTGATTCCTCTTTTCGGTATGAAACACACCTGATTCAGGAAGTGGTGCCCTATGTCGATAGTTTGTATAATACTGTCCGGAGTCGCGAGGGCCGCGCCATAGCCGGTTTGAGCATGGGCGGTCACGGTAGTTTATTCCTGGCCATGCGTCATCCAGAAATGTTCAGCATTGCCTGCTCGACCAGTGGTAGCGTTGACCTCCTCAAGCGAACGTTTTCATGGAAATACAAGGAGATGGTTCTCGGGGATACCACCTGTTGCTTGGCCAACTGGCAGGCCAACTCAGTGACGCGTCTGGCAGAGCAACTTCCTCCGGACCAGCTCAAGTTACACATCGATTGCGGCACGGAAGACGAGGTCATCGATGTGAACCGGGAGCTTCATCGTAAACTCCTTGAGCGCGGCATTGAACATGAATACATCGAGAGGCCCGGCGCTCATAACGCAGCCTATTGGGCTGAAAGCATCGATTCCATCATGAGTTTCGTGGTCATGCATTTTGATTTGAAATAATATTTTAGTCAAAAAGTGCTGTTTTCCCTTGTTTTATCTACATTGCGTACTTTTTACAATAAGTACGGATCAGTTTTAATAGACAAACCAAATCCTTTTATTCAATGACACAACCAACAACCACAGCCACAGCGAAGGGCGCACTGGGTACTCTAGTCACGGTGTTTTTCTTCTG
>CANHYZ010000211.1 GCA_947464885.1 Flavobacteriales bacterium | reverse complement strand
TTTTTGATTTACCACGTGTTGTGGGTGAATATCAAGGTCAAAAGGTAACAGCTGCCATTGGTAGGTTTGGACCTTTTGTGAAGTGGGGAAGCCTTTATGCTTCCTTGCGTGTGAAGGAAGGTGATGATCCATTTTCTATCGAAATCGACCGCGCCATCAAGCTCATCGAAGACAAGGTCAACGGCGTCAATGCGGCATTGATTCAGAAGTTTGAGGAGCGTCCTGAAATTCAGATCATCCAAGGCAGATTCGGTCCATACATCAAGCGTGAGAAGGATAATTTCAAGCTGCCCAAAGGTGTGGATGCGAAAACCATTAGCCTGCCTGATGTTTTGGCGGCGATAGCGGAACAGGAGGCGAACCCATCCACCAAGAAGAAGGCAGCATCGCGCAAACCCGGAGCAACGAAGAAGGCTGCGCCCAAGAAAGCTGCGCCCAAAAAGGCTGCTGCCAAGCGCTCTGCCAAGAAATAAACGGTTTCAACATTCCGTCGTTCAGAAACTGACAGCTCGGTGCTACGCAGCGTTTGCTGCTGCCTCATTTTCGCACCATGGACATTGCCGTATTTCTGACCCCAGTGGATTTGCCGGAAAGCCTTATTCAACAGGCCCTTCCTTCGCAAATGGTGAGGCATGTCCATTTTTTCACGGGCGATATGAGCGAACTGGAGGGAATGAAGGTCGCCATTCTCGGAGTCAAAGAGAGCAGGGGTTCGCTGGAGCAAGGTGAAACAGCGAATGCCCCGGAGTCTTTTCGAAACTTTTTTTACAAACTTCACCGTTTTGATCAGCCTTTACCGGTGATTGATTTGGGTGATATCCGGGCCGGACAGTCGGTTAGCGATACTTATTTTGCCTTAAATCAGACCTGCGAGGTTTTGATGCGCAAGGGAATTCTTCCTGTCGTCATTGGTGGTAGCCAGGATTTGACATTCGCCATTTATCAGGCTTATGAGAAGATGGAGCAAACGGTCAATCTCGTTACTGTAGACTACCGCCTTGATTTTGGAAAAAGTGACGGGGATGTCAACTCAAAAAACTATTTGAATAAAGTGGTTTTGCACAAGCCGAACTACCTGTTCAACTACAGCAATATCGGCCATCAGCGCTACTTAGTGGAGAGTGATCTCCTGGAACTCATGTCGAACATGTACTTCGATGCACACCGCTTAGGCGATATCCAACCGAATCTTCAGCGCGCGGAGCCGATCATTCGCAATGCCGACTTGTTTTCCATTGATATGAGTGTTGTGCGCACAGCCGAGGCCCCCGGCACGACCCATCCCGGACCCAACGGATTTTATGGCGACCAAATCGCGCAGTTGTGCCGCTATGCGGGCATGAGCGACAAACTGACGTCGTTCGGATTGTTTGAACTCGACCCGCTGATGGACATCTCAGGACAGGCCGCGCATCTGGCGGCTCAGATGGTTTGGTGCTTACTCGAGGGCTATACGCATCGTAAAGGCGATTATCCTGTTGGTGACCATGGAGATTACATGAAGTATATCGTGCCCATGACCCATGACGGGCACGAACTGATTTTTTATAAAAGCCATTTGACGGATCGCTGGTGGATGGATGTGCCATACCCCAGTGGTATGTCGACCAAATATGAACGGCATCACTTGGTTCCTTGCACCTATGAGGAGTTCCTTCAAGCCTCTTCGGAGGAAATGCCCGATCGTTGGTGGAAGACGTACCAGAAACTTGTTTAGAAACGAAACTGAAAAAACTGAAAATCAAAGAAATGAGCTCTAGTCGAGGGGTTGTGAATACCCTGTCCCACGCGAATTTTTTTTGCACAATTGAAAAAGTCTCTATATTAGCGACTTTGCAACCAACGCATTACAACCCAAACCAGCAACAATACCTTCTTGTATGAAGAAGATTTTACTATCGCTTTCCCTTGTATTCTCTGCATTCCTAGCTGTTGCGCAGCAGGATCCGCAGTACACCATGTGGCAGTTTGACCGTCTCTCGGTGAACCCTGCTTTTTCCGGAATTGACCGTATGCATTGCATCACTGCATTGCACCGCGATCAATGGGATGGTTTGGATAAGGACCCGAAGACGTATTTGTTCAATTACAGCGGAATGTACGGTGCCAAGCAAAACATTGGCTTTGGTACAACGCTTTACTCCGAGGTTCTCGGTCAACAGCAAAACACAGTGCTTCGTTTCTCTCCGTCGTATCACTTGCCAATCAGCAACGGAAGCTATTTTTCAGCAGGTCTTTCCATTGGAATGTTCGGCTCGAAATTGGGCGCCAACTGGGTGTTCATTGACTACGGAGATCCTACAATTCCGGTAAGTGAGAAGGCACAAAGTGGTGCAGATATCGGTCTGGGTTTCTCTGTTTACAAGCCTAAAAAATATTATCTCGGTGTTTCATCAACGCACTTGAATGCAGCCAAATTGGATGAAGTTGGAATTACATTGGCTCGTCACTACTACGTGATGGGAGGCTACGAAGCGGCAATTGGATCAGATTTGGTTCTTCGTCCGAACATCATGTTCAAAACCGATGCGTCATCGAACCAGCTTGATGTTAACGCTGATGTATTGTTCAAGCAGATGTTGTGGGGTGGTTTAGCGTTCCGTCCGGGTGATGCTATAGCACCATACGTTGGCTTCCAAAAGAATTTTGAGCCGGTAGCACAGGGCTCGAAGGTGATGAATCACGGAGTAAAGTTGGGATATTCGTATGACGTGACAACCTCGTTGCTGAAGGATTATTCAGCCGGATCGCACGAAATTTTCCTGACGTATTGCTTGCACTTTACGGAGGTTCCGATTAGGGCTCGCCACAGTAATCCGCGATTCCTGTAAAATAAAATGAAACCTACTCAGTTAGAATTACGTTTTGTACTAGAACTGAGAGACTATAGAAGTTACCACGAAACAGATTTTTAGTAATAACCAACCCTACGTTGATTTAAGAGATGCTTGTTTACTAAAATTGGAAATCATGAAAAAGTCGTTTTTGTTTTTAATCGTTGCGGCAGTCCTGGCCAGTTGCAGAATGGGCGGGAATGGTGAACTTGTGGGATCGTACCGCGCCCAGGAGTGGGAGCAGATCAATCCTTACGGAATGAATTACATTCATTTCGGATCCTTTACAATGGGTCCAAGTGATCAGGATGTTCCTTATGCTTTGAACAACAAAGCTAAAACGGTAACCATCCCTGCTTTCTACATTGATCAAACCGAAATCTCCAACAACGAGTACCGTCAGTTCGTGGACTATGTCCGCGACTCACTGATGCGCGACTTCTTGGCTAATGCCGATGTTGAAGGTTATAAGCTTCCGGATCGTGACGATGGTCGTGATTGGGAAGTATACGTAAACAAGGGCTACGTGCTCAATTGGGAAGAGCCAATTGACATGGAAAACGAAGATGTATTCGAAAACATCTTCAATGAATTCTATCTGCAGGGCGCGGATAAATTCTACGACCGTCTGGAAATCGACAACCGTAAAATGAAGTACCGCTACTGGTGGATCGACTACAAGAGCGCGGCTATCAAAGCCGGTAAAGACGAGGAATACGGTGAAGTGAATGCCTTGAACCAATTGCATTCGGTTCGAGGTCACAGCGATCGTTCGCAATTCATCATTGAAGAGCAGACCAATATTTACCCTGACACGTTGTGTTGGGTAGCCGATTTCACCTATGGTTTTAATGAGCCGTTCACAGAGAATTACTTCTGGCATCCAGCTTATGATGACTATCCGGTGGTAGGTGTAACCTGGGGTCAGTGTCAGGCATTTTGCGCTTGGAGAACTCAGATTTTAAATGAATTCAAATTCACCGTAGCAGAGCCTTTCGTGCAGCGATTCCGTATGCCTTCGGAGGCGGAATGGGAATACGCTTCTCGCGGTGGTCTGGAACTTTCGCCATACCCATGGGGAGGTCCTTACATCAGAAATAACCTGGGTTGTCCGCTGGCGAACTTTAAGCCAATGCGCGGTGACTATGTTGAAGATAATGGTTGTCATACTGTACCTGTTCAATCCTACTCAGCCAATGATTATGGATTGTGGTGTATGTCGGGCAACGTGGCGGAGTGGACTAACACGGCTTATGATGAGTCGGTGTATGAGTTCACGCATGACATGAGTTCGGAATATGAATTCCGTGCTCAGCAGGATGATCCGCCAAGCATGAAACGTAAAGTCATACGCGGTGGCTCCTGGAAAGACATCGGGTATTTTATTCAGAATGGTACACGTTCGTACGAGTATCAGGATACTGCTAAGTCATACATCGGTTTCCGTTGTGTGATGAGCTACCTGGGACGCGGAAAGAATGTGGTCCCTGAAGACTTTAACGAAGAGTAATTTTTCAATAACCAACCTTTTTTATTAACCCTTACAAGCGATTAGAAAATTATGAAACCTGGAAGTAAAGCCTGGAAAAAGTTTATGGCAAAGCTCTATGGAATTGGAGCTGCAGTAGTAATCATTGGTGCGATGTTTAAGATTCAGCACTGGCCCTTCGCCTCGTTGCTGTTGGTAGTAGGTCTCAGTACAGAAGTTGTAATCTTCTTCTTCTCTGCATTTGAACCTTTGCACGATGAACCTGACTGGTCACTTGTGTATCCTGAACTTGCTATGCCTGATGAGGCAAAGTCTTCATTGAAAGAACAAAACAAGAAGACTACGCGTCAAGTTGGTGGTGGTGGCAGCGGAATTTCCGCGCAGCTGGATAATATGCTG
>CANHYZ010000210.1 GCA_947464885.1 Flavobacteriales bacterium | reverse complement strand
TAATTCCGGGGGCGGTTACAATTGGGGTTGGCGCTGTTACGAAGGCAATGCCACTTACAATACGAATGGATGTGGAGGGCAGGGTAACTATGATTTTCCGGTCAAAGTGCATGCGCACAATGAAGGCTTTTGTTCCATCACCGGTGGCGTCGTATACCGCGGGCAGGCATATCCTGCATTGGATGGGATTTATTTCTACTCTGATTTTTGTGATGGTGACATTTTCACCCTCACACCGGATGGATCGGGCGGTTACGTGTCTAACAATCTCGTTGCTGCAGGCAACAGTGTCGTTGCTTTCGGTGAAGACGTGTCGGGTGAGGTTTATGTGGTTAAAACATCGAATGTCATTTATAAAATTCAAGATAGCTGTCCGTTTCAACCAAGTCTTTCTGCGCCCGGCAACGGTTCTTTGCAGGCGCAAACGGGCTCGACGTATTGGTGGTATCGGAATGATGAACTTATTGCAGGTGCCCAAGGCCAGACCTACACACCAACTCAGGCAGGAACCTATTATGCGCGGGTTTCCAACGGAACCTGCACACGTCAAACCAATGCGGTCGATTGGATTGTATTGGGTGGAATAGGAGGGTGCACTTATGCAAATGCGACCAACTATAATTCCGCTGCACAAGTCGATGACGGTTCGTGCCTGTTCAGTTTGAATTGCGATTGTCCAGCTGATTTGGATGTCAACGGATTTATTGGCCTGAGCGACTTACTGCTATTCCTAGAACAGTACGGTGCTTTCTGCAATGAATAGGCGCACACGGAATGAAGACGCCCTTGCACATCGCTTTTTACTGCAGTTCGACATCATGGGGCGGCTTAGAAATGAACACGGTCCGTTATGCCCGTTGGATGAAGGAGGAAGGCTTTGTCGTTTCGCTTTATTGTGTTGCTCAAACGCCCTTGCATGACGAAGCCGTTCGATCGGGGCTCGAAGTTCGCATCATACGTCGAAATGGCAAGTACTTGGATCTTATAAATGCATGGCATGTTGCAAAAGCATTTCGTGAAGTTCAAGTCGACGTTTGTTGGTTTCGCGATACACGCGATATGGATTTGCTGGGCTGGGCAAAGCGATTTTCAGGAAACCGTTTTCGGTTGTTGTATCAGCAAGCCATGCAGTTTGGTGTCTCGAAGAAGGATGTCTTTCACACGATGCGCTTTGCGCCCATCGATGCGTGGGTGAGTACGCTGGATTTTTTGAAGCAGCAGGTTATCGCATCAACCAATTTTTCTCCCGCTAAAATTCATGTTGTCCCGCTTGGTGTCGATAACGAGCGCCTGACGAATACTCCCATCACCAAACAACAGGCGCGTGAGCATTATGGGTTGCCCGCAGAAGCATTTGTCTTTGGATTAATAGGAAGAGTGGATCCGCTAAAAGGGCAGCACGTTGCCATAGCAGCATTGCGATTATTGCAGGAGCAAGGTCAAAAGGCCCATCTCCTGCTGGTCGGCGAGTCAACACGCAACGAGGGAAACGCTTATGCTCAGCGCATACACGATCAAATTCGCGATGCAGGTTTGCAGGCTGTTGTTCATCTGCATCCATACGCCCGCGAGGTAGCAGCCTTTTACAAATCGATAGATGTATTTCTGCTGTGCAGTAAAGGTGAAACGTTTGGAACGGTCACCGTGGAAGCGATGGCTTGTCAGGTTCCCATTATTGGTACCAACAGCAGTGGCACTCCTGAGTTGCTCGGAAATGGTGAGTACGGTGCGCTGGTGTCACCGGATGATGCTCAAGAACTCGCCGGTGCCATGCGGCATATGATGGACAATCCATCTGAAAGTATGGCCATAGCTCAGCGCGCAGAACTGCGCTATCAGGAGTGTTATTCGAAATCGGCGAGTGTCCAAGCTATGCGTAAAATTGTACTGGAGTTGAACTGATGCAACTCGCGAATTCAATGTAGTTTTAGCCCTTGAGATGACCGCACGAATCACCCTTTGCCTATCGTTTCTGTTGCTGCGTGCGATGATAGTGCATGCGCAACTGGATAGCGTGCCGCGCTGGTCTTTTGCGCTATCACCACAACTGGGTTTTGTTATCGCCCATCACGAATCAATGCAACACTTGATACAGGGACACTCGGCGGGCGGTCATGTATATGCCAAGCGACAAGTTGATGGCAGCAAGTATTGGCACCAGGCGTATAATATTCCCGAGCACGGAGTTGATTTCACGTTTATCAGCACCGGTAATCCAACACAACTTGGTCGACAAATCTCATCGTCATACATGCTCAACTTGCCCTTGTTGCGCAAGCGAGTGGTTGACGACAACATTCAAATTTCCTCAACAGGTTTTGCGCATTGGCTTGGGCTTGGTCTCGGAATGGGCTATGCTACCAAGCGCTGGGATCTTGAAACAAATCATCAAGCCGCTGTGCTGGGATCCAAGTTGAATGTCGCGATTTCAATCCAATATTCAACGCGGTTATTGGCTTTCAATGCGGGCGAGTTGCGCGCAGGTTTGCGCATCAGTCATTTTTCAAACGGAGCTTTTCAGTTGCCGAATTTGGGAACGAATAATGCCGGAGTTTTTCTCAGTTACGCATCACGAAGTAAAAGTCCATCTGCTGTGCATATTCTTGCAGCTCCGTCACACGAACGGTATTTGTTCAGTGCCGGTTTAGTCGGAGGATTGAAGGAAATTCAGCCACCGACAGGGCGCAAGTACACTGCACTGGTATTGTCGACTTTGGCCGAGCGGCGCGTGTCTTATAAAAGTGCTTTCGGTTTGGGATTGGATGTCTTGTATGATTCCTCCATTCGTCCGCAGGTGCAGCCAAGAACGGATGTTGTGGTTACACCAATTCAGGTGATGCAACTGGGAGCTGTGTTTTCTTACAGTTTGTTTTTCGATCGATTCGCCTTGAAGATCCAACAAGGTTATTACCTTGCTGATGCGTGGCGTTTAAGCGGATCACTCTATCATCGTGTTGGCTTGCGCTACACGATTGGTAGGCACATGTATGCGCAGTTGACCTTGAAGACGCACTTTGCCAAGGCTGATTATGGTGAGGTTGGAATCGGTTATTGCTTTCGAAAATGAGAAGATTCGTTCAATCAAAAGTCTTGAGGATTGTCGCTTTGTCGACCTTGCTGGTTGCGTGTAACCGTGAGCAGGCGCCCGATTGCATGCAGTCGGCCGGTGAGGTGCGAGGTGTGCAGCGCGAATTAGATGCATTCGATAGCATCGAACTACGTGACTACTTGCAGTACGAGTTGAAAGATACAACGTGGTATGGAGTAGAGCTTTTCGGGCCGGTGAATTTGCTGCCTGAAATCAATACGGTCGTTGAGAATGGTCGGTTGACCATCACCAATGAGAACACGTGCAATTTCATGCGGTCATATAAGCACCGTATCACGGTGCGCATTTGTGCGCCTGACTTTGCCGACATTCAGAATTATGCAACGGGAGATATTCGCAGCATCAATCGTTTGGATGGAGAAAAGTTTTCCATTGATAATCGCAGTGCTGCCGGAGTTCAGACATTCGAGCTGAACGTGGATACAGCCAACATCGCATCGCATACCGGCGTGAGTGATACTTATGTGACCGGCTCGACCGATGTGGTCTATTTATTCAGTCAGGGATTGGGCATCGTCAATGCGGAAGGATTGAGCGCGAATTACGCGTTCGTCAATAATTCTTCCTTGAATGATGTGCATGTGCGCAGTTCCAATTATCTCTTCGCTTATCTCCAGTTTTCCGGGAATATTTTTTACCTGGGAAGTCCGCAGTTCATCGATCGCGATATCGAGGGCACAGGGCAATTGATTGCGCAATGAGCAATTAGAAATGTGGTTTCAATAAATCAAGAATATGAGCAGGACAGCGCACAGGTTTTCCTGTTGATGCTTCGACAAATACCAATTCAGTGCTCGCTTCATTGAGGAGTGTTTCGTTGCGATAGGTTCGGTATTCAAAGGAGAAGCGCACGCCTGGCAGTTCCTTGATGGTTGTTTCTATGCGAATGAGATCATCGTAGTGAGCCGGTGCATGATAGCGAACATTGAAGGTGACAACCGGCAGCAGAATGCCTTCGTCTTCCAGTTGTTTGTAAGTGATGCCCGCACTGCGCAGCGTTTCTACACGTGCAACCTCGAAGTATGTTGCATAGTTCCCGTAGTAAGCATACCCCATGCGGTCAGTTTCGCCATAGCGCACGCGCAATTCGATGGTGTGTTGAATCATGCTGCGAAAGTGACAAAACTCATGATTCATTCAATCGATTGTTGGCTGTTGTTGGATAGTTTCCGAGAAATTTGATTTTGAGATATTTTTTTATCGGTTATGCATTTCCCTTCGCAGTGATACATGGATGCTTTTTGTAGATTCGAATTAAACTTGTGGAAGTAAGTGGGTTAGCGTGGTACGCTTCAACATACGCTTGCGAACCTGTGAAAAACACTGACGCTGCAAGCGTTTGCAAAGATTTTCTTTTCTAGTCAAACTTTTTTTGAAGTCAATACCAAATAACTTTTTTTTTTCACTTTTTTCATTATTCATTTGCCACGCATTCAAACGATGTGGCTGTAGCGAGTGAATGATGAATGCGTCCGAATGTTTAGTTAACCAATTAGAACTACTGATCTACATGAAGAAAGACCATAATCAGGTATGGAAGAATTGTCTTGATATTATCAAGGACAATGTAAGCCCTCAAGGATTTAAAACCTGGTTTGAGCCTATTAAGCCTGTCCGTCTTGAAGATAGCGTGCTGAC
>CANHYZ010000209.1 GCA_947464885.1 Flavobacteriales bacterium | reverse complement strand
CTTAAGGAACCGTCGGTGTACACACCTAGAAAGCATGATCGATAAGATCATGCTTTCTTTTCTTTTTTTTAGGAGTTCCTGCGTTGCAGCACTTTCTTGACCGCTGCTATTATGTTTTCTGATTCGAGACCGTACTTTTTCATCAGTTGATCGGGGGTTCCGCTCTCACCGAATGAGTCGTTAACACCGACGAATTCTATGGGCGTTGGACAATGCATGGCAAGCGCTTGTGCTACAAGGCTTCCCATGCCACCATTGATTTGATGTTCTTCTGCGGTTACGACAGCTCCGGTTTTACGGGCGGAATCAACGATGGCCTGAACATCGAGTGGTTTGATGGTGTGCAGGTTGATGAGATCAACGGTAATGCCTTCGCTTTCCAGAACCTTTGCAGCCTCAACGGCCTTCCAAACAAGGTGCCCTGTAGCGAAGATGCTCACATGGTTTCCGCTATGGATATGCCATGCTTTACCGATGACGAATTTTTCACCGGCGGGGCTGAAGATTGGAACCTTCGGACGTCCAAAGCGCAAGTAAACCGGACCATGATGTTCGGCTATGGCCAAGGTTGCTGCTTTGGTTTGATTGAAGTCGCATGGGTTAATCACAGTCATATTCGGCAACATCGTCATCATACCGATGTCCTCCAGAATCTGGTGCGTTGCACCATCTTCTCCGAGTGTTAGTCCTGCATGCGACGCGCAAATTTTTACGTTCTTGTCGCTGTAGGCAATGCTCTGACGAATTTGGTCGTAAACCCTACCGGTAGAGAAGTTGGCAAAAGTTCCGGTGAAGGGAATAAAACCTCCCACGGTAAGTCCTGCAGCAACGCCCATCATATTGGCCTCGGCGATTCCGACTTGGAAGAAACGCTCAGGAAACGCTTTCTGGAAAGCATCCATTTTGAGCGAGCCAATTAAGTCTGCGCACAGTCCAACAACTTTAGGGTTGTTTTTACCGGCTTCAAGCAGACCTTCTCCGAATCCGCTGCGTGTATCGTTTGAACCTTGTATTGTGAAATCGAGCATATCCCTGAATCGTTTTGTGAATTAATAGTCGCCGATAGTTTCCGGCAGTTGTGACAAGGCGTTGGCCAGTTCACTATCATTAGGAGCTACGCCGTGCCATTTGTGCGTGCCCTCCATAAAATCAACACCTTTACCCATAGCGGTCGTCATGAGAATCATAATGGGTTTGCCATTTCCGCAGAGTTGCTGTGCTTCATTGAACGTTTTCAATAACGACGACATCTCATTGCCATTCGTTTCCAAAACAGTCCAGCCGAACGCTTCCCATTTGTTGCGCAGATTGCCCAGGTTCATGACTTTGTCGGTTGGACCATCGATTTGCTGGCCATTGACATCAATGGCTGAAATCAAATTGTCGATCTTGTGATGAGCCGCATACATGGCCGCTTCCCAGATTTGTCCTTCCTGCAATTCCCCATCACCATGCAGCGAGTACACGAGATGCTGATCGCCATTGAGTTTTTTGGCTTGGGCAGCGCCAATGGCTGCGGACAAGCCCTGTCCTAATGATCCGCTGGCAATCCGCACACCGGGAAGACCTTCGTGCGTTGTTGGATGTCCTTGTAAGCGGGAATTCAGTTTACGGAATGTGCTCAGCTCATTGACTGGGAAATAGCCTGAGCGAGCTAAAACGCTGTACCAAACCGGCGATATGTGACCATTGCTGAGAAAGAATAGGTCCTCACCGATTCCATCCATCGACCAGTTTTGTGGTTTATGACGCAGTACCTCGAAATAGAGAGCGACGAAGTAGTCGGTGCAGCCCAGAGAGCCACCCGGATGCCCGCTGTTAACGGCATGAACCATGCGCACAATGTCGCGTCTCACCTGAGATGCGGTTGATTCGAGTTCTTGTATTGTCATAGGGATGGGAATTGCGGTGCGAAAGTATTGTGCATGGCAGGATTCTTTGTTTCGTGTTGACTGAATGTGAAAAAGTGGGATGTCGTATTTTCGCGGCCGCAAAATCAAACAGCTATGTCATTGAAATGTGGTATCGTAGGACTTCCCAATGTAGGCAAGTCAACTTTATTTAACTGCTTATCCAACGCTAAGGCGCAGGCAGCTAATTTTCCTTTTTGTACAATTGAACCGAACGTGGGAACCATTACCGTACCCGACGAACGCCTTACTCAGCTGGCTGAGATTGTGAATCCGGAGCGCATAGTTCCGACCACCATTGAGATTGTCGATATCGCAGGATTGGTGAAAGGAGCAAGCAAGGGTGAAGGTCTGGGAAATAAATTCCTGGCCAACATTCGCGAGACGGATGCCATTATCCACGTCTTGCGTTGTTTTGAAGATGGCAATGTGGTGCACGTTGACGGCAGTGTTAATCCCGTTCGTGATAAAGAGATTATTGATATCGAACTTCAATTGAAAGATCTGGAGTCGATTGAGGGACGCATTGCCAAAGTGATGCGCGCTGCCAAGAGTGGTGACAAGGACGCTAAGCGCGACTTTGATTATATGACGCGCATTAAGGAGGCATTGGAACAAGGTAAGAGCGCGCGCACGGTAACTCCTGCCAATGATGAAGAAGCGCGCCTGTTGGTCGATTTACAGTTACTTACGAGTAAGCCGGTTCTTTATGTATGTAATGTGGAGGAATCATCGGTTGTGAAGGGCAACGCGCACGTCGAGAGTGTACGTGTTGCGGTGAAGGATGAGAATGCCGAGATCATTGTTCTGGGCGCTGCTATTGAAGCTGATATTGCCGAATTGGAAACGTTCGAGGAACGTCAAATTTTCCTGAGTGATCTTGGGTTGGAAGAACCCGGTGTGGGCAAATTGATTCGTGCAGCGTACAAGTTGCTGAATCTTCAGACGTATTTCACGGCCGGTGTCAAAGAAGTGCGCGCATGGACGATCCACAAAGGGGATACAGCTCCTAAGGCTGCCGGTGTTATCCACACTGACTTTGAGAAGGGTTTTATCCGTGCGGAGGTAATAAAGTACAATGATTACATCCACTATAAAACAGAAGCCGCGGTGAAGGAAGCCGGTAAGATGGGTGTGGAAGGAAAAGAGTACGTTGTCAGTGACGGCGACGTGATGCATTTCCGTTTCAATGTGTAGTGAGGATTGTAGGATAATAGGATTGTAGGATTGTAGGGGGGCGTGTCAAAGTGAATTAAGTGCTACAATCATAGGATAAAAAAAGGGGAACATCTCGTTCCCCTTTTTCTATAATCCTACAATCCTATTTTCCTATAATCCTATTATTCCGATGGAGCTTCTGTATTGCCTTTAGCCTTACTCTCCTTGGTGCCTTTCGCTTTTTCCACCTTCATGGTCATGCGATCAGCCTTGCTGTCGTAATCCACCATTAAGGTGTCTCCTGACTTCAAGTGAGCAGTGATGATTTCCTCGGCAATCGGATCTTCCAGGTATTTCTGAATCGCACGACGCAACGGACGCGCACCGTACTTCTCGTCATACCCTTTATCTGCAATATAATCCTTTGCAACATCTGTGAGCTTAATCGTATAGCCCAATGCTGTAACACGGTGGAAGAGTTTGTTCAACTCGATATCGATAATCTGATGGATATCTTCTTTCTTCAATGCATTGAAGATGATCAGATCGTCGATACGGTTAATGAATTCAGGCGCAAATGCTTTTTTCAGAGCGTTCTCAATTACACCCTTTTTCTCTACTTCTTCTTGGGCAGCTTTTGCTGCAGTGCCAAATCCGACACCGGTTCCGAAGTCTTGCAACTGACGTGCACCGATGTTACTGGTCATGATGATAATCGTGTTCTTGAAGTCGATTTTACGACCCAAGCTATCGGTCATTTGACCATCATCGAGGCATTGCAACATGAGGTTGAATACATCCGGGTGAGCTTTTTCGATTTCATCAAGCAAAACGATGGAGTAGGGGCGACGACGCACTTTTTCGGTGAGCTGACCACCTTCTTCGTATCCAATGTATCCCGGAGGCGCTCCAATCAGACGTGATACAGCAAATTTCTCCATGTATTCGCTCATGTCGATGCGGATGAGTGCATCTTCCGAGTCGAAGAGATATTTAGCCAATTCTTTCGCCAATTGTGTTTTACCTACGCCCGTTGGACCGAGGAAGATAAACGAACCGATTGGACGATTTGGATCTTTCAATCCGGCGCGGTTACGCTTGATGGCCTTGACAACTTTCTTAATAGCATCATCCTGGCCAATCACGGTTCCTTCGAGTTCTTTATCCATTTTCGCCAGGCGACCGCTTTCTTTTTCAGCTACGCGGGTAACCGGAATACCGGTCATCATGGCTACAACTTCTTCCACGTTGGCTTCGGTTACGGTAACGCGATGGCTCTTGGTATCCTCTTCCCATTTCTTCTTGGCTGCCTCAAGCTTTTCCTGAAGTTGTTTTTCGCGATCACGCAGTTTCGCAGCTTCTTCATATTTCTGACTGCGGACAACGCGGTTCTTATCTTCTTTTACTTCTTCAATGGCTTTTTCGATGTCAATGACTTCTTTCGGAACATTGATGTTGTTCAGGTGAACACGCGATCCCACTTCATCGAGGGCGTCAATAGCTTTATCAGGCAAATGACGGTCGGTGATGTAGCGCGCAGTGAGCTTCACGCACGATTCGATAGCTTCCGGAGTGTACGTAACGCTGTGATGCTCTTCGTATTTGTCTTTGATGTTGTTCAGAATCTGAATCGACTCGTCGATGGTCGTTGGATCAACGACAACCTTTTGGAATCGACGCTCCAATGCGCCATCTTTTTCGATGTATTGGCGGTATTCATCCAGTGTGGTTGCACCGATGCATTGG
>CANHYZ010000208.1 GCA_947464885.1 Flavobacteriales bacterium | reverse complement strand
TAATGCGAAAATCATGTAGCGATTATTGAAAAGCGAAGTTACGGGTGCTATATGCAGCCCTGTGCCCGCATCTGTTATAAGTTATTAAGAGCCATATACCGCATAACGTACTTCCCAATGATGTCGAACTCCAGATTCACCGCATCTCCCAGACACAGCCTGTTGAAGTTCGTATGCGCATAGGTATACGGAATGATACAAACGGAAAATCGACCTGCTGATGAATCAACGACGGTTAAACTAACGCCGTTGACACAAATACTGCCCTTGGGAACAGTCACCATTTCCGGAGTGGCCTCATAGGAAAATTCGAATTTCCAGGACCCGCCTTCGTCAATGATGGACGTGCATTTGGCAACCGTGTCCACATGCCCCTGAACCATATGCCCATCGAGTCGATCGTTTAACTTCAGACAGCGCTCCAGATTGACCGCTGTGCCTTCCTTCCAGCTACCGAGATTCGTACGCTGCAGCGTTTCATCAATCGCGGTTACGGTGTATGTGTCGTCCTTGATTTCAACTACGGTGAGGCAAGCACCATTGTGCGCAATGCTTTGATCGATTTTCAGCTCTGAGGTGAACGACGACTTAAGCGTGAAGTGAATGTTGGTCTGGTCGCGGCGAATGGCTACAACCTCACCCATGGCTTCAATGATTCCGGAAAACATATTAATTACTGGCTGGTATTGGTGATCCGCTTTGCAGACGGACGCTGCCGCTGTATGATTCGCTGACGATTCCGCTCAAGCGAATGAAATCAACGCGAATGACATAGTAGTAAATGCCATCGGTGCAGAGCGTTTCTGATTCTTTGTTCTTACCATCCCACGCGATGGCCGGATCGTTCGTTTCAAATACGATTCCGCCCCAACGATTGTAGATCTTCAAATCGATTTCCTTCACATAACGATAAGGGAATGGCTTGAAGGTGTCGTTCAGCTGATCGGCATTCGGGCTGAATATCGAGGGCAGCGAATACTCCGGACAATTGTCGATGCAGACAACATTCGAAAACGCGCTTTCATTGCTGTAGAAATTACCGTCAGGCCACAGGTTAAGCGAGTCAATGGCTGTCACGACATAACACCCTGCGATGCTTGCAGGATTGTTGCGTTCATTGCCATCGAAAATAAACGAGGTGTCTTGCGCGTCGTAGCTTGTGTAAATGACCGTTAACGAGTCCAGTAAAGTAGGTGCGTAGTAAACGACGTAACCACGGATATCATCGGCGCACCCCGGTACGTTTTGCCAGGTCAAGGTGTTCACTCCGGTGATGCAATCATCTTCGATAGACAATACCGGCGGGCAGGGTGGCGTCTGGTCATAAGGCGTGGCGCATGCTTCCTGGCTCCAATTCTCGAGTGGGTCCGGCACATCATCCGCGTAATAGGATCCAATGGCTTTAACGCGATAACAATAAAGCTCATTGTTGACCAGGTTGCTGTCGGTGTACAAGTAGAAGGTGGACACACCGACCTCCACAAACTCGCTTGCGCCGGGATCTTTTCGGTAGATGTGATAGCGGTAATTCGCCCAGGGAACATCAGCACCCATATTCAGCGTCACGGAATTATCCCCGGGAATCAATCCCAGATGAATGGATGCCGCTGTAGCTGATTGCGCAGTTTGAGCCGTACTCTGCGATTGAATTTCTACCCGGTAACGATGACCGTATTCAAACGTGTTCAGCTCCGTATGAATAAACGTGGTGTCGCCATCTTCCAAAGCACTAAACACCGGCGAAGTATAGATAATCTCATTGGCAGTATTGCCGTTGGCCCCATGGAAAAGAGCGTACACATAGGGTCCGGGAAAGAGCGCCGTATCCAAATCTGTTGGCTTCGACCAATGAACGGTGTCTACCCCGGTCAGCAAATCTGTGATGCCGATGCTCACCTTGGTCATTACCGGCACTTCCTTGTTTACCGTGTCGCAAAATTCTTCGCTCGCATAACTGACAGCGCCATCAGGCCAAACCGTTACCACCATATAGCAATACACACCGCCATAGAACACGCTTGAATCCACATAACTGTTGCTGGATGCGCCTTCCGTTTCACCAATTAAACTGTAACCGGTATACTCGGGAACCCCCAGCTCACAATTGTCGGGTTCGAAACCGAATAATCCGTTTCTGCGGTAAATCAGATAACGCACGTCCTGCAACTCGCCCGGGTCGAATGCATTGTAGCACGGCGTCAAGTTCCAACTCAAATTCATTTGATTACCGACGGCTTCTGCCAATGGATTTTCAACGGCGGGTGCAACGACCTGAATGCTGACGGTTTCAACATCTGTCAGCGGAATATTCCCTTGGTCAGTGGCCAAAAAAGAAACGAAGTAGGGTTCTGAGCGCACCTCAGCACACTGTGGGTTCCAGCTGAAAAAGCGGGAAACATCGTCGTAAATCGCCACATGTTCCACGTCAGTCATGGGCCCACCCAACGCATCGACATCAATTTGAAACGCACTGCCATTGGGATCTGAATAATTCAATTGAAATTGCAATAACTCACCGGCTCCGATACAATAGTCCGGGAGCTCAGCAATTTCAGGAGGTACATTGGCGCAGGTCACAACCGTAATCTGCATGTCGCGTTGCACGGAACCCACAAACACACCTTGTCTGTATTCCTTTACCTCGAAAGCAACGTTGTATTCGCCGGCGACGAGTGGCGTGTCCCAGGTGATATCGCCATTGTCGGCATTAATTGAAAAAACATCCGTAGGATCATCAGTGTAATCGTTGGGCGACTCCCAAGCGTCCAAAGGCTCGGCATTCAGCCCCAGGCAAGACACTAACGAAAACACGAGTTGGTCGCCTTCAAGGGAGTCGAATGCGACGGGATTATGAATCCAAGGTTGATAGATGCAAGCGTCCTGTATCGGAGGATTCAGAAATTTGATGGAGTTGTTGTGGCCGCCATTACCCGGACGAATGACGAGCACCGAGCGAATGGCGAAAACAGCCATCACGGAAGTCGACGTTTTTTCCGCTTCGGGTGTGCCCGGATCTCCATTGTTGATGTTCAATACGCCGGCATTACGATTGGGATCTTCAACGGATATAACAAACGTCCCTGGACCGCTATACGTGTGCAATCCGGTGTACTCGTTGCGTTTTACGTCGATACCGACATTCAACACTTGGTTGGTGCGAAACAAACTGTCGAGATCATTCTCAGTCGTATTCGGACCCTCATCGCCCCAGCGTATTTTCAGTGAATTGCGGTCGGCAATGGCGCTTTGCTTGGTATAGGTGGTGATGCGAACCCGGTAGGTGAAACCTCCTACATGCTCATAGGTAATTTCCCCGGCGCGGTTGTGTGTAGCTAAGGCTGCAATGCCGAAAAGCATGCACACCAACCACAAGCCTATTGCCTTCGCTTTTACCATGAATATCGAGGTAACGAATGTAAGACAAGACCGACCACACATTCCCCTACCGAAGTCATAATAACGGCAAATTTTGAGTCGAATGAAGACCGTCTAAAATGCGGAATGCCGGAGTGACACTCAGGTCACTCCGGCATTTCCACTTATTTCCAGTTTAAGCGGAGGAAAATTGTTAGTTCGATTCTTTGGAGCCTACCAGCACCGATACACAGCCTTCGTGCACCGATACCGCAGACTTTTGCTCAGGAACATGCAGTTTCACAATCAATTGTTGCGTGTTCACCATCTTGAAGTCAAAGCTGTTGCCGGTGGCTGAATTGCCTTTGAAGATAGAGTCACCATTGGTGTCGGTCACCTCGTAGTCGGCGCTACCCAAAATAGGGTGAGCGCAAATCACCAGACGGTATTCTTTGCCACCGTAGAAAGTGAGCAGTAATTCTGCGTCATCACCTGGCACCAACATGGCTGAGTTGTAGTTATCGTTTTGAACATAACCGTCGAGTTGCGGCAGGCACTGATTCTTGGTGAATGCTCTGCATTGCGCATCTGAAGCCAATGGCATAAGCATCAGCAGCGGTAGAAGTATTTTGATGAGTTTCATATTCTCTGCTTTTTAGGGTGGGTTTAGAGCGCGGTGTATTTCGTACGAATGTCCTTGGCTAAAGTTGCAATGGTTGACAACGTAGCATCGTCCATACTGAGTGTGGTTGTTGTGCCGATAACCATGGTGCCGCTATCATCCTTTGAAGAGGTGGTCTTACCCTTGTTCTCGCCAACACCGGCATAGGCATCCTGTATTGTCTTCAGGTCGGAGCGCAATTCCTTCAGTGATGTTGTGTCGCCGAACTTATCCAAATAACTCATGAGGTTGTTGAGGGCGTACTTCTGCTCAGCAATGCGCTGACGCAAATCCGTATTGCCGTCGTTGCCATAGATAGTAGAGAGGTAAAGAGCCTCAATCCAGCCTCCGGCTACAATCATAGCCGACACTTCAATACGCTGGTTCTCTTTCAAGTAACCATTCAGGTCAGCATAGGCTTCCGAAACGATGTGGAGCATCGAGTCGCGATTCTCCTGATGCTTGTCCAGGCGCTCGATCAGGTCATTGGTCAGTGCACCATCAACCCCCATGCTGCGCGCCAGCTTTTGTGCTGCCGCGAAGTATTCCATGGTCATTTGCTTTTGATCGAATATGGCGGTATAGCTCAAATCTGCGCCGTAAACGCCGAGCATAATGGCCTGACGAGATTCACCGGTGTATTGGTCAACATTGCCTGTGGCAATGAGCTTGTTCTGATCGAATTGATAACCTTTCTCTTTGATGAGTGACGACATCTCCATGGGTGAGGGAATGGAGAAGAAAATCTTCTCGAGTTCCTTCATTCGGGCCACTTCAGCGGAATCCAATGTCGTTTGAACGGGCGG
>CANHYZ010000207.1 GCA_947464885.1 Flavobacteriales bacterium | reverse complement strand
TCATTGATTAAATCAATGGTTCCTGAGAGGCGGTAAACACAATCGAAATAGACATCGATGGTTTGTGTTGTCGGGTTCCAGGCGATGCGAACCACGTGATCTTCTGCGTCTTCAATGTTAGGATCATTGGCATCGGCAACAACCGGCCCTGCAATGTTGTTGACGTTATTGTGATCAATATTCCCATTGATTTGAATGGCGATGTGATCTTCAAATAGGTCCCCGGAATCGGTATTCTGATAGGTGTCGAACTCAATGCCGAGCGAGGTCCCGAAATTGAGGTAGCCCAGTCCACCGCCGTCAATTCCGATTGCTGCCGTCCCGACCGTTTGTAAAACGAAGCAAATACCATCAGCACCGCCACCATCGAGGTCTCCGAAATTCATCAGAAATTCGAGGTTGAAGGGTTCTTCCAG
The DNA here is from genome assembly GCA_947464885.1 of Flavobacteriales bacterium. GTDB lineage: Bacteria > Bacteroidota > Bacteroidia > Flavobacteriales_D > Sanyastnellaceae > JAIBBG01. The sequence continues at coordinate 4,415 of CANHYZ010000207.1, read as the reverse complement.
ATTGATTTGATCAGCATACCAAACCGTGCCGCTTTGAGTGAATGTGGCGGAGGTGAGTTGATAGCAATCATCACCGATGGCTTGCGCATCGCCATTGAGAAAGTAGGTCTGGCCGTGAGCGCAATGGATGAGCCCGATTAGAACAAATAGCAAAACGAATTTCATAGTGGCGGATCGTTGCAGATTGAATGTGGTGAAGGTCTAGAGCGAAGATAATATAGGTCAGTGTGATCACCGTCCGTTTTGTATGAAAACCAAAAAGCCCCACACGCTTGCAGGGCTTTTAGGCTTAAACTGAAAAACTAAAAACTATTTTGTAAGTTGTTCACTTACGAATACGAAATTAGAAACACTTTTTTGACATTGAAAAATTCGTTATTCACAACTTACTCACTTAATGCCGCGTTCCTTTTTAATCTGCTCATAGGCTTCTTGCACTTTCAGGAATTTTTCGTTGGCTGATTTTTCGTGTTGTTCACCAAGTCCGCGCACCTTATCAGGGTGATATTTCATGGCCATTTTGCGGTAGGCTTTTTTCACTTCGTCATCTGTTGCGGTCGATTCTATTTCCAGGATTTTGAAGGCGCTCGTGGTGTCTTTATAGTACATCGCCTTGAGCGATTCAATGTCCTTGTCGCTCAATCCGAGGCCATGTGCAATTTGAGTAATAACATTTAACTCAGACTGATCAACCTTGCCATCAGAGGCCGCGATGCCAAAGAGGTAATACATCAACTGCAAGCGCATGGGATGCTCCATGTAATAGCGAATCTGTTCGCAGACTTCGCGCACCGGAATTTCCTTTTGCAGGATTTCTTTCAGCACGCCGATGTGATGGGCTGCGTTGGCGCTTCCAAATTGCTTGGTGAAGAATTCGCGGATGTAATCAAGTTCGGATTTCAGCAAGCGGTTATCGGCTTTCATCACGGCTGCGGAGAGAACAAGCAGTGCAGAGGCGAAGTCACCCGATTGCGTTTGATGGCGATAGTTGCGATAGTTCGCGTTTGTGCCCGTTGATTTCGGAATTTCACGAGCGCCGTTGAACGATTTATCATCGGCCATTGCACCGATGGCAAATCCGATAATACCTCCAATCGGTCCGCCCATGGCCCAACCTAGCGCTCCCGCTATCCATTTACCGTATCCCATATCAAGGAATGATGTTGTTGTTTATGTTGCTGGTGCAAATTACGGATGTTACCACGATCCGCCGGCGCCGCCTCCGCCAAAACCTCCTCCGCCAAAACCTCCGAATCCTCCGCCACCGCCGCCGCCGAATCCGCCGCGACCGCTGCTGAAGTTGTTGTAATAGCCGCGATGCGAGTGCGAAACGGCATTCAATGCTGCCCAGGCTGCCCAAAAGCCCATTTGGTTTGTGGCGGCGTATCTACGTGCTTGAAAGATTTTACCGGAGAAGACCGCCAGCAGTATCACAATGACGAGAAGTATGGCGCCCACATTGCCAATGCCTTTTTTTTTCTTGTTGTGTTTGGCAGAATACTCATCTGAGTTGTATTCGCCGCGTGCCAATTCCATGAGCGTCTCACAACCACTGGCGATACCCTCTAGGTAGCCTTGCTGTTTGAAAGCCGGAATGACCTCGTTGTCGATGATTTGCTTGGCCGTAATGTCGGGTATCACCGCTTCCAATCCGCGGCCTACGGCAATGAACACTTGCCCGCTGCTCTCAGGGGTTTTAGGTTTTACCAGAAATACAATTCCGTTGTCCTCCTTGCTTTGACCAACGCCCCAGAATTCTCCAAGCTCAGTAGCGAATTGTGCTTTGTCCATGCCGCACAGATCAGGCACGATAACCACGGTGATTTGGTTGCTCGTGCTGTCGCCAAAGGCAACCAGTGCGTCATTCAGACGTGTTTCTTCATCAGCGGGAATTACATCGGCTACGTCATATACCAACGCCATTTTTTTGGCCGGGAAACACTCTTGTCCTGCTTTGAGGTCCTGTCCATGCAACGTGAACTGTGTTCCCGATAGCAAGCAGATGAGCAACCAGTGATAGTGCTTCATCATAGGTTTCCTGTTGTTACTGTGTTTGACAATTCGTTCTGGTCATCGTGTTGACGAGGAAAAAAGGTGGCCAATTTTTCGCCGACGTTTCCGACGGCCTTGGATAAGCCTTCTTCAAATTGCCCTTGGGAAAAAGCCTCAACGAGTTCGGCCTTGATGGTGTCCCAGGTTTGTTGATGCACATGGTGATGAATCCCTGCATCCCCTAGAATGGCAAGTTTACGGTCTTTGAAGGCCACGTAAATGAGCACGCCATTGCGCAAGGCTGTCTTGTGCATTTCAAGTTTTTCAAACAGATAGGCAGCGCGATCAAGAGGATCTTCCTTGCAATTGTCTTCCAAGTGAACGCGCAGCTCCGCAGAGGTGGTCAATTCGGCTTGTGCAATGGCATGTTCAATGCGCCGATGAAGGGCGAGGGTGTTGACCGACATGCGCGTTAGAATTTCACCACAGGTGCTTCATCGGCACCTTCTTTAGCTTCAAACATTTCGCGCACCTTGAAATTATCTTCTTCAGAAGCCACAAGGCTTAAACCCATTTTCTTGAAAGTACCGCGGATGTAGGCGTTGTAGGTCTTAACTGATTCGTTGTAGCGATTACGCTCCGTATTGATGCGGTTTTCTGTTCCTTCGAGCTGTGTTTGCAGATTGCTAAAGTTCTGGGTGGATTGAACCGTCGGATAGTTTTCTGTCATAAAGCCGCGGAAACCACGGTACGTGTTCATCAGGACCATGTCGTTTTGCTGGAGTTCCGCCGGTGTCGATGCGCTTTTCACTTTGGCCGACTGTTCTGCTACCAGATTGCCGACGCTATCGGTGTAATGACGAATGCCGCCGCGTGCTTCGGTAACACCAACGAGTATCTCGCGTTCGTTTTCGGCAGCAGCGCGAACTGTTTCCACTAAATTACCAATGAGATCAGCGCGGCGTTGATAGGCGCTTTGCACATTACCCCAGGATTCGTTTACTGTTTCCTGGTTTTTAACAGCGTTATCGCGAACGCCTGCTGCATAGAGATAGAAGAACCCGAATCCGATGGCAATGCTACCAACAAGAATCAGGATAGATACGGTGAGTTTGTTCATGTCTTGATTTTAATACGAATATAAATAAGATGCCGCGCGCTAGGCAATTGCGGTGCCACGGGCGATTTGCTGACACTCTGACACAAAGACGATACAAATTGCCACAACACCTTGTTTGTTTGTCACGGTTGACCGAATTTGCGGCAGATGATTTATGCAGTCACCGACATAGAAACCACCGGAAGTCATGCCGCCGGCAACAGTATCATAGAAATTGCCGTTGTCTTGTTTGATGGTGAGCGCGTATTACAGGAATTTTCAACCTTGGTCGATCCCGGCGTGGATGTACCGCCTTACATCACCGGGTTGACGGGAATTACCACCGACATGCTGGCCGGTGCACCAACGTTTTCGGCCATTGCCGATCAACTCGAGGAAGTGTTTGAAGGAGCTGTTTTCGTTGCGCATAATGTCGGATTCGATTTCTCCTTTATCCGCGCTGAATTCGCCGCTATTGGACGTAACTGGAATCCACCTCGGCTGTGTTCTATGCGCATAGCTCGCAAAGCGTTTCCCGGACAATCGAGTTACGGACTCAATAAGATTTGCAGTTGGATGGGATTGCGCAACGAACAAGCTCACCGTGCTTTGAGTGATGCCCGTGTTTCGGCAGAAATTATGCGTCGCAGCTTGCCACTGGTTTCACCGACAGACATGAAGGGCATGCTGGCGGCCAAGAATGGGACCGTCTTTCTTCCTCCGAATTTGCCCGAGGAAGTTTACTTGCGTCTTCCGGAATCAACAGGTATTTACTACTTGTACAATGAAAAGGGTAAGCCCGTTTATATTGGCAAAGCCACCAACATCAAAAAGCGCATACGACAGCATTTCACGACGCATCCCGAAAGCTCGCGCTATCAGCATTTTTTGCGTGAGGTGGTTGATATCGGATTCACGCTAACGGGCAATGAACTCCTTGCGCTGCTCTTGGAGGATCATGAAATTCGAACACATTGGCCGCAACACAACAGTGCACAGAAGCGCAAAACGAATCGCGTTACGGTGGTGAGCTACGAAGACTATCAAGGATACCGACGTTTAGCCGCTCAGCCGGGTGGCAAGGTGGCCGGTGGTGTTAAAACATTTGCATCGCTGAATAAGGCGCGGGAATGGTTGCATGAAATGGCCAAGACCTATGCGCTCGACGAACGTCTGCTGGGCTTGAGCATGTTTGATGACCGAAAGCAATTAACTGCGCCGGCCTCGCACAACGAACAGGTTCAACTTGCCTTGACCGATTTTTTGCACCGCGATCCATCGTATATCGTTGCTTCGCGCGGCCGTCAGGCAGAGGAACATGCCT
>CANHYZ010000206.1 GCA_947464885.1 Flavobacteriales bacterium | reverse complement strand
TCGCCTGAGATGATGTCACCCACGCGCTCGCGGTACTTCTGATAGAGGTGATCTTTTTCAAGATCCATGATACGCGACTGCAGGTTTTGACGCATCGCCAGAATGTTGCGGCGTCCGAAGTCTTCGATTTTGATTTCTTCAATCAATTCTTCGCCGACTTCCAAATCGGGAACAATTTTTTGGGCCATGCTCACTTCAATCTGCGCTACCTCATCGTCGAGTTCGCCGTCTGGGACGATCCCGCGTGTGCGCCAGATTTCAAGGTCACCGCGATCAGGGTTGATGATGATGTCGAATCCGTCGTCGGCGCCCCAGCGCTTAAGAATCATGCTGCGGAAAACGTCATCGAGGATTTGGTTCATGGTTTCGCGATCGATGTTCTTCAGTTCTTTGAAGTCACCAAAAGCATCCATCAGATTTAAACCTTTCATCGTTATGGAGTATTAGAGGGTGTTGTTTATGGGTTATATTATTTGAAACGGATGAGCACTTTGGCTTCGGCCATATCGGCGAAGGCAATGACGATCTCACGTTCCACTAGTTTTTTTCCTTTTTTTCCCGGGACCTCTTCCTTTTGCTCGGTTTTGAGGGTAATTCCGGATTCATCGGCGGTCATCAATTCGCCTTCGATTTTGGTTTTGTCTTTGAGCTTGACTCCGAGATCGCGGCCGATGTTTTTTTGATACTGCCGAAATACCTGCAGGGGTTTACTCAAGTCAGGTGAGGAGACTTCCAGTGAGTAGTCTTCAACCTCGCGGTCCATTTCGTGCAGTATGTGACGATGCACCTCGGTGCAGGCCTCAATGGTGATTCCGCTTTCGCTGTCAAGCGTCACGCTAATTACATTACCGGGACGCACGTTCACCTCAACGATAAACATATCGGTTCCTGCGATTTTGTTTTCAATAAGCTGTGTAACGGTGTCCTGTGTAATCATTGTTTAGGTTTTGGGAGTTGATACCAAAGAAAAGAGGGGCTTGAGACCCCTCTTCACTTCATTATTATCAGTGCCAAAAGCGACGCAAATATAGCGCAGTTTGTTTTTGTCGCAAGTATTTTCTAATTCACTCGACTTGAGCGAGAATTAACATCGCGCTGTTGTCTTTTATTTCTGTTTAACACGGTGTACCAAATGTGTGGCGTACATTGCCGCCGCAATTAGACAAATTTGATTGCACAATCAAGAAAATCACCATGTCATTTGTAACATTTAATACGAAAGAACACCCGTTCTTTGATGAGCTCAAAAAGCGTGTAGATGCTTATTTTGAGCACAATAAGCTCAATCGTTGGGGCAATTGGAAGATTTATTTGAAGACCGTAATTTTCCTGACATTGTTAGTGTTTCTTTACACGTGGTTGGTGTTTTTTACGCCGGGAACGCTGCTAAGTCTGCTCTTGTGTTCGCTGCTGGGAATTACCCTGGCAGGCGTTGGCTTCAATGTCATGCACGATAGTGCCCACGGAAGTTTCTCCAAGCATGATTGGTTGAATAATGTGATGGGATACTCATTGAACCTCATGGGTGGTGATGTTTATCTGTGGAAGACCAAGCACAACATGATTCACCACAGCTTCACGAATATCGACGGCTTGGATGATGATATCGACATTCAGCCTGTGATGCGAATCAGCAACAACCAGCAACGACTTTGGATCCATCGTTTTCAGCACATCTACGGGTTCATTTTCTATGCGCTGAATTACGCCTTTTGGGTGTTTTATTTCGACTTTCTGAAGTATTTTACAGGCAAGGTGGGTGAAACGAAAATTAAGAAGTACAAGTTTTGGGACCACGTCAGTTTCTGGGCGACCAAGTTGACTTATTTCACCATGTTTTTAGTACTGCCCATGTTTTTGGTCGGGGTCGTTGAAACGATTATCGGATACCTTACATTGACCAGCGTTTGTGGAATTGTGATTGCGATTGTGTTTCAGTTGGCACACGTCGTTGAAGAAGCTAAATTCCCTGAGCCTGTTGAAGGAAAGGTTGATGTGGAGTGGGCCGTTCACCAGATTAATACAACCAGCAATTTTGCTACGAAAAACAAGATTGTTTCCTGGTTTACCGGAGGACTGAATTATCAAGTTGAGCACCATTTATTCCCCAGAATATCGCACGTACACTATCCTGCAATTAACGAGATTGTGAAGGATACCTGTGCAAAGTTCGGAGTAACTTATAATGAACATCGCACGGTATTATCCGCTGTTCGTTCACACGTTGTGCATCTGCGTCAAGTAGGTCGCTACGATTAGTGTTTAGCGGTTGTCCTTAAAATTCCAGAGTGCCAAACAGGCGAAGCTGCGGAAGGGTTTCCACTGCTCGCTGATGGCTTTCATCTCTAGTGTAAGTTGCTTTTTGTTGTCGCTTTGAAGCGCGTAGAGTTTTACCATCGCTTGGCGGATTCCTAAATCGTCGAAGGCGAAAACGTCATCACGTCCCATTGCGAATAGAAGGAGCATTTCAACGGTCCAACGACCAACACCTTTGATTTGAGTCAAGAGTTCAATGACATCGTCGTCGTTGAGCTCGTGAAGTTGTTCATCATTCAATCCATGCTGTAGAAAGAACTCACACACGTTGCGGATGTAGTTCACTTTTGCACCACTTAGGCCTAGCGTGCGCAGGTCTCCCGGATTGACGTCCAATATGCGCTTTGCAGAGGGTTCTTCCCCGGTAAAGATGACAAGAAAACGATCGCACAAGATGCGAGCCACCTTGGTGTTTAGTTGCTGACTGATGATGGATAGGCACAGATAGAGCAAGATGTTTTCCTCACGGGCGCGTTTTTCGGGTTTGAATCCTTCCAGTGCGGGTCGGAGTTTTACATCCTTGGATAAATGACGCACTGCGCGTGACGTCATGGCACGCGGATTTGCATGGTGCGCTCGCCTGCGGCTGTGCTGTATACGATGGCCGTGCCGTTGATTTCAGTGCCGGGAACAATGCTGATCAGGCCTCCGTTATAATTCTCGAGTAGGGAAGAGCAGGTTGATTTTTCTTCACCCGTACGCTTCAGGATTTGAATGGAGCCGTTTTCCGAAATAGCAAACAGGACGTCGTCGCTGCCGATTTTCGCGGATTTGATGGCCTTAACGGAGCTCCCTGTATTCTTTGGTTGGTACTTCCATCCCGAGGTCATTTTACCATCGATACTCATGTTGATGATCATATCATCGCCCATGGCGAAGATCAACCGGTATTTTTTGGTGTTGTCGTAATCTGCAACCAGCAAGGGAGAGGTGATAGGTGGCTTTGGCAGGTAGGGAAATCCACTGACGTCTTTACCGTTGCGATCGATGAGGTAAAGCCCTGATGTCGTGGTGAAGACGTACTGCAGTTTATTGTTTCTGAGTGCGTCTACCTGAACAACATCTCCCAGAATCGGAGAGCCGAGGTTGCGTGTCCAGAGAATTTTGCCGGAAGCATCCTTCAGCGTGAGATTGCCTTTGGCATCACCGGTGAGTTGTTCTTTTTCCTGTGTGTTGTGATTGATGACGGTCCAGGTGCTACCTGTTGGTAGCGGAGTTTCGGCGGGTTCCTCTATAAGTTCAAGGAGTGGTTCAGGTGCTTCCACGCGAGCGGGTGTTGCAGACGTACGTATATCAAGACCGATAGCGATGAGGGATTTTTGGCCTGGCGTATCTTCAATGGAGACGGCATAATTTCCCTGATGCTTGAGCAACTCGGTAAGTGCACTCGGCAGTAGGGTAGTTGTTGAACCGACTTGATAATAGGTTCTTGCAGCGGCGCTGTTGGCGTGTTGCAGGGCTTTTGCGAAGGCAGGTTCCTTCACAAGGCCGTTCATTGACTGCTGAATGAATTGCAGTTGCGAGGGTGTGGAGGCGGTAAATACAAACTGCTTCCATTGCATGATGTAATTGTGTTCGAGTGGCACGGTGGGCAGGGCATTGCGCTCGAACACAGCCGGATATTTCACGGTATAAATGTTTTGCGTCTGTGGCGTTGGTTCGAGCAAGAGTGGTTCGAGCAGCAACATGACATCCATACTGTCGCGCATTCCGACAAAAGCCACGGAGGCATTTGAGCTATCGGGCAGGGTCATGACGGCCGTTCCAACCTCGCCGGACCGCCAGGAAAGCAGAAGTTCATTGAGATCACACTGGCAGGAATCACCTACTGATTGCCATACTTCGGTCCAATACTTCGATGCCTCTGTGCCATCGTAGTAGCGACTGAGTTGGTTCCAAAGGGAGTCAGCATCGTTGGTGCACAGCAGATCGACCAGCATGGTGTTATCGGGGAGCACCTCATAGACGACGGGTTGTGCGGCATCGCTTGAAGTCAGCAGCAACGGGTGTTTCGTGTTATCGGCTTGTTCGAAATACCCGGTGAGTTGTGTGCCTTGTTCGCCAAAAACGGGATCGAGTTGCAGCCACGATCGGTCGTTGACTTTCGCGTATAGATGCAGCGGCACATCCTTACTGCGCAACTCGAACGCTGCGTTGAAGTCGGAGTTGAGGGCGACCACATCGCCGGATCCGCTGCTGATGATGATTTGCTCGAGGGTAGCAGGTGAAGGAGATACGACCAGGCAATTGTCGAGTGTGCACCAGCTCAGTGTTGTACCGACATACATGGTGGTGCCTTTGAAGGCGCGACCGGGAGCGTCGTCTAGCCAAAGTTGCATCAACTTATCGGGCTTATCACCTGCGTTAAGACCAATGCAAAGCGACCAGCCCGAGGGGTTTTGCGCGTCTTGAGCCGCGAAGGTAAGTGATGCTTGTTGGAGTAAATCGTACCATGGGCGTTGTGCTTTGCGCAATGAGTCCAGGGTGTGCAGGGTATTTCTCCAATGGCTGTAGCAGCTGTTTTCTGACGGAGTATCGAGAAGTATGTCG
>CANHYZ010000205.1 GCA_947464885.1 Flavobacteriales bacterium | reverse complement strand
GGTGCTCCCAATCGAGCAGGAGATCGACCACGAACGACCGCGACGCCACAGTAGTTTCATCCTCGTCTTTGATTTCGCTTGCATCGCAGCAGGTTGGATTATGCAGTGCGCTCAGGGTTACCGTTTTCTCAAGCGATTGACGCTCTGACGGGGTAAGTCCAATCACCACGCCTGCTTCAATATTGTTGCCGCCGCCGCCGGAGAGGTTCATGCCTGCTTGCGTCATATTCCACGATCCGATAGCTACTGCATTGGACGTCAGCCACACTTTGGCGTGCACGAATACATCGGGATCAACGCCTGTTACATCCTCACGCATGAAATGGACAAGCTCCTTGGCGGCTGCAAAATTCTCGGATTCAATCCGAATCTTCTGAAGTTCGTTGGTGGCAGGAATGACCTCTATGGCCTTCCAGCCGCGTGTTTGCAGTTGAGTGATGACATCGCTCAAGTGATCGCTGAAGTAGGGACTCCAAATGCGCAGCTGCTCGGTTTGACCTTTCCGGTGCAAAGCGTCGAGCCAAAAGGCGTCATTCAGGCTGCTGTGAAATTTCCACGAAGGAGCGATGATGCTCTTCTGTTTGCGCAGTCGCTGCAGGACAGCGGTGGATTCGAGGTTGCTCAGCGCGGCAAGTCTCGAGAAGAAATCATGAACCCCTGCGGCGTTTTCGGCATCTTCAATGGGTTGGAGAAAAAAGCACTCGCGATTGCGCGCCCAACCGCTCAAGGTCATGTTGAACGATCCCGTAAGCAGCCAGAATTGTCCCCGGTCGTTTTCGAAGAGAGCGACCTTGGGGTGAAACACACCGCCTGCAAATCGATTGTCGATGAGTTGCGGATCAATGGCATGAAGATCAACGGTAGTTAGCTTCGGCTTACCGGTGCTCACAAGGGCACGCGCATCATAAAACACCCGCGCATCGAGGTGCTCGTTTGAGTTTTGATCATTGAGCGCATTGCTGATGACCTCATAATCTTCCGGTCGGCTCATGTCGCGGGCATCCATGCCCAGCAGGGCACTCATAATGTATTTCTCGAAAAAACCAATGTCCAGATTGAAGGTCGTGAACCATGCGGTGCGGATACGCCCCATCTCCTCGATGCGACTTTTCCAATAGGCGTACAGCTGAATTCCCGACTGCATGCTACAAACTGTTTTGTATGAATTTCAGGCTGTCGAGGTAGTAGGAGTGAAGCCATGGTTTACGTTCGATGTAGCGCTCAATCGTATCGTAGGATGATGCCAAGGAAGGAGCGTAAAAATGATGCAGCGTAGAGTCGTTTTGCAGTTGTACCCATGCACTGCCGCCGCGGCCTTGCATGATGGAGGCGTGATAATTAAGCAACCCTTGCACCCATTCGTGCAAATCGCCGGATGCTTGTGCCAGTTGCGTAAGTTTTTGCAATCGTGGAAGAGCAGGGTTGGAAGTGAACGTGATGGATTCTTTCCACAACAAGCGGATTTGCTCCAGTTCAGAACGATGGTCTTCTATTTTTTTCACTCCGCGTTGCGCTAAAAAGCGAAGGATGAATTCACCATGCGACAGAAAAGGAGCCACTTCTAAAATGGACTTCACTTTGATCAATTCTTCCGGTTCGTCTGCAACGAGTGGAAGAGCCTTGCGAAAGACGCGCTCATAGGGAATTGGTCCTGCCTCTCCGGCGTGTGTACGAAGCGATTGAAATACCGCCATACCCGCACCGCGACGAATCCCCAACTGATCGAGCCAGAATTCCTGTGCAAGCGGATGCAATGCGCGCTTACCGAAGGCGTTGCGATACCCTGCAAGCAGCGCTGCAAATTGTGGATCTTGTTCCGCTTGCCGCAGAGAAATAAAGGGATGCCCTTTGGTACGCTTCACAAATAGCTCCGAACGGATGTACCGGATGAGCAATGCACTCAAGGCGTTTACGCTTGACCATGCCTCCAGCCAAGGCTCACATTGCTTCCAGGTTTCGAGTTGGCGTGGATGATCGTATCGATAAAAACGGTCGAAGAAACCCATTTCGATGAGCGGATTTTTATAGCGCCCGCTCATGCCCATGACGATTTGCCTCTTCAAAATACCGTGATTTCGCGAAGCGCGTAGGACATATCCCTGAGGATCACCGTTATTTTTTACACTACGCCATTTCGAAAGACCGAGCACGCCGTTTTTCTCAACCGCGATGGTGGTGTCGAAGTCGTCGCTATAGGCTAGCGTCGATACATCCTCCATAAAAATGAGTAGCCCCGATTTCATTTCGAACTCGCTTCTCCAGTCGCTGTAGTGTTTGAGGGCCGTTTCCACTTCATCCGAATATTCTTCAAACAATGAGCGTAATACAGCGTGGTGAAAAACATTGATGGTGAACACACGAGCATCATTGGCGATCGTTGTGAGCCTGTCCTTGAAAATGGCCTGTCCATAGGATGTCCAAATGGCGCTGATGCCCATAGGGTCTACTGAAGAGTCTTGACTCAACTCAAGGTCGGGAAGCGTAAACAGGGCTGTCAGCATTGAAATGAATGTGGCGAGCTTACGAAAATAGCTAACCGCAACAGTCGACCGTCATTTGATGTCAACTTTCACCAAAGGCTGTCTCCGGAGCATAGAACGAAACATCCACAACCCCTACCTTCGCCCCATGCTCGACAAATCCATCTACCCGGCAGCGCCGCAATACTATCACTACTATTTTGACCTCGTAGAAACCAACAACCTATCGGTCGAGCTCGCAAAGAATGCCGCGGAAGTAGCGGATTTTATCCGTTTGACTGCGCAGGAAAAATGGAATCACGCCTACGCAGAGGGCAAATGGACCGTTGCACAGGTGATTCGCCATATCATCGAAACCGAACGCATCTTCGCTTATCGGGCCATGCGGTTTTCCAGACTCGATGCAACACCACTGCCCGGATTCGATGAAAATGCCTATATCGCGAACCTGAATACCACCGAATTCACCGTGACCCAAACCCTGCGTGAATTCCAAACTGTGCGCGAAGCCTCCATTAGCCTCTTTGAAACCATGACACCCAACATGCTTCAATTCACGGGCAACGCCAATGGATTACCCGTCACCGCTGAAATGCTCGGCTTCATGATCGTGGGTCATACCAAACACCACCTCAACGTCATCCGAGAACGGTACTAAACCTTTACGGGAACGCTCGGGGAAAGAGTGCTTTCACGCAAAGATTACAAAGGGAGAATCACGCAAAGCAATTACGGCAAAGAGTATCAGACTTCTCTGCATTCTCTGCGTGCCTCTCACTCTGTGCTCTCTGCGAGAGAAGAAGTTTTTCACGCAAAGCCCGCAAAGGGAGAATCACGCAAATCACGCAAAGGAATTACTGCAAAGAGTGATATACTTCTCTGCATTCTCTGCGTGCCTCTCACTCTGCGCTCTCTGCGAGAGAAGAAGTTTTTCACGCAAAGCATTCACCTCAAAGAGTAACAAACTTCTCTGCATTCTCTGCGTGCCTCTCACTCTGTGCTCTCTGCGAGAGAAGAAGTTTTTCACGCAAAGCCCGCAAAGGAATTACCGCAAAGTGTAACAAACTTCTGTGCGTGCTCTGCGTGCATCTCACTCCGCGATCTCTGCGAGAAACAACATACACCACCCAAAGAGCACCAACCTGATCTTTCACAGCCTCCGCCGTTTCTCTTGCGCCGTATTTGCGCCTATGATTCGCCCGGCTCTTATACTCTATGCGTTCTTATTCGTTCGTTGTGGTTCTCCTGAGGCGAATGAAAGAGTGGTATTAGCCAGCGCTGACACACTGCAAGTTCCATCGGAGACAGCCACGCCTCAGCGTTCTATCATCATCGAAAACGATATCCCCATGCGCCACTATTTCGAGGCTATGGACAGTATCTGCGCTAGAGTGGACTCTGTCTATAATGTATCCATCAATGAATACGAACTCGTGCACACCAACCCTTGGATTATCGATACTCTCCGAGCCCAGGATTATTATATTGCCAAGAGTCGAGGCGTGATCATCGACAACCAGAAGGAGCAAGTAGCATTGCACGCCGGTGATGCTCTGCGCATTCCGACACAAGCCGCTACCGATAGTATTCGTCAGATGCTGCGCACTATCATCATCGATGTCAATATCCCCGAATACACTCTGCGCATTCTGGCGCCCGACACGCTACTGCATGAATGCCCCGTGCGCGTGGGAAAGAATGAGCGGAAGTATCTCGCCCTGGCCAATCATGAAGTAAATCTGAGAACACCGATAGGAGAAGGGAGCATCATTCGCATCGAACGGAATCCCCTTTACATCAATCCCGTGGATGGAAAGCGATACAAGCGAACCCGCCGTGATGACGGCCGGTATACTCAACTACCGCGTATTCCCTTTTTAGAACCCGAAATCAATCGTATCCGCAGCGGAGCACTGATTCACCCCACCACCAACCTAAGCACACTCGGTAAAGCTGTTTCCAACGGTTGTGTGGGCCTCAGTGAAGCCGACGCCTGGCTCGTCTATTATTATGCACCCTTGGGAACCCCGGTGCGGTTTCGGTACGACCTTGAAGTGCTTGATAAAGCAGGTAAAGCCATCTTACTCAGGGATATCTATGACCAGAAAGGGGCAGAGAACCAAACAAGCAACGATCACCCGACGGACTGACGACCGTCAGGATTTATCCAAGAACGGTCTACGATGTTCGCTTCACTAAACCACTTCTTATACTAAATACCTCTACCCATGAAACACATGATTCTCGATCTCGAGAACCTCGACTGCGAAGGTTGCGCCAACACGATTAGAAGAGCAATGCTGCGTCAACCGGGAATCCTCTCGGTGCACATTGATGTGAAGGCTTCCCGAACGAGTTTATCCTGTGAAGATGATGTCGACAGAGCCCATAT
>CANHYZ010000204.1 GCA_947464885.1 Flavobacteriales bacterium | reverse complement strand
GACGCCGGCCTGTACATCACGATCTGCAATACGCAGTTCGGTTGAATTACCCGATGGTCTGCAGACTACGGGCGACCCGGCGAAGCCCATCGTACCCGAAGGTGAGCACGTGCATGCCGGTGTTAGATTGACGGTTATGCTTTCCTCCTTGGTTTGCGTAAAGGATTGTCCACCGGCATCTACCCCGGATATGGTCATGGAAACAATGTACGTTCCCGGGCGCTGATAGTAGTGCTGCCTTTCATCTCCCGACTCAGGCGATGTGCCATCGCCCCAACTCCAGATTACGGATGAAGCGCCGGTGCCATCAGAGAATAGCGACTGATTGCGTGCACGCAGCATCAATCCATTGGTCTCATAAGCCATGCGCGCTGTGCCGTTGCAACAAGGAGGCGGAGGTGGTAAAACGCACTTCACTTTAATTGTTTTGGTCAATGTAATGGACTGCATTTTCGAACACCATACCTTTAATGTGACAGTATATAAACCGCTGCCAGCATAGCAATGGACGGGGTTTTGCTGCCAGCTGAAATTACCATCACCAAAATTCCAGAAGTAAATCCACGAAGAACATCCGGGCGTGGAGAATACCGGCGTGAACTGTCTGCAACAATTGCCGGCTGCCGTCACATTGAAATTGTTTGGCAGGCAGCATGGAGGGGTACAATTCACCGTCACCTGCACACATTTAGTGTCGTAACAAACGGTCCCCGGAATAGATGAAATGCAATCCGTGTGGCAAATCGTGTATGTGCCGGATGTGCCGAAGTTGAACGTGGTAACATCCCCGGCAAAAACAGCCGGATTATTGCCAAAAACCCATGTTTCGCAACCATTGGGATTGCCCTCTGGGGTGAGGTCTGTCACGGTAACTGAACAACCATTCACGCTCACACTAAATGCCGCATCCAGTGTGCTGCATGGATCAGGACAATTGACCACCAGCGTTTCACACTTTTCACGGCGGCAAACAACTCCATTCAATCCCAGGTCGCATGCACTGTAACATACTATGTATGTTCCATTCTGAGAAAATTGATAGGATGCCGTGGTTCCTAGTAATAAAGCCAAAACATTATTGGACACATCGGTGATTGTGAATGCGCTGCACACCGTTGCAGGTCCTGTGGCTGTAAAGGTATAATTGCAGTTTGCTCCAATGCTGTAGGTAAAATTGGCATCAGCCGGACAACAGTCATAAACAACTTGTGGCTCCGGTGTCAGCGCCGCACTTCCGGGAGTGACGCTGTAATTGCCAAGCGAAGTATTTATAGGATACGTAAGAATACTGATTGGAACAGGCTGAATACCGGGGTCGATGTAGCTGCAGGAGTCTTTGCCATCGAAATGCGGACGAATGATATGTGTTTCAGCAGTTGCTCCATTGTCTTCGTATGAAGACACAGCCCAAATATTCAATTGCCGTGAAGCCAAATGTTTGGGGTAATATATCCTCGGTTGTGCTGTTGTCGAAAACGGCGAGAAAATCGTGTTTGGCGGATTGTACAGTGTCGATTGCACAGGATAGGCGAACCTGGGGCCCCATGGATCAACCGTTGGGGTATTTTTATCATAACGAATTACGTATGGAAAATAGCCCTGCCCTTGAGGTGCTGTTTGATTGTGACCAAACCCGGAAATGTAGATAGTCTGTGAAGCACAACTTGAGGCGAACTCATAGGTATAGTAATCATTGGTGGTCGCCGTCAAGTAGCGAGTCCGCGCAGGGTTAATCGCTCCTGTGGCTTGATTAAACGTGATTATTGCACCACTCCTGCTAGTCGAAAAATTCGCCAGGTGATAAAATTCAAATTCAGCATCATCGAAGGCGCCATCCGCAGAGACACAAAAATCTCCGGGAAGAGTGCTATCTGTGTATCGCTGCGACCAAACAACACTTCCGTTCAATCCCAATAGCGCTACCATAGCACACTGCGCGCCACCGGGAGCTGTAGCGGATCCGCCAACGAGATAACCAAAAGGACCTACCCACATCCAGTTGGCATTGGAGCACATATCCCAGTCCTCGCCTCCTGGCCCAACCGGAGAATCAAATTTTCGCTGCCACGAAATCCCCAGCGTATTGGACAGCTTCAACACATAGCCGCTCTTGGCCTGTGTAGTGCCATATCCGACAGCTTCAAATCCAACAACAAGATACCCGGGTATAGGATCACCCGGCCAGTATCGGGTTGGAATTGGGTTGTTCTTTTCGAAGAACGCCGAATTAATCACTCGAAGGGCGGGAGTGTGAATACCGGGCGTAAGTTCGATGTAAACCTTATTCAAAAATGTGAACGAACTATCCACCTCCATTACAAAACCCTTATCAATTCCGCCCACCGTCTCGTAACCGCATATGACATAAGAGTCATTGTTACCTATGCATATATCCAGCGCATGCTCATTGACCGCGCCGGTCACATTGACAAAATCATCAACCACAACACCTGCAGAATTGATCTTGAGCAAACGAATGTCTGTTGATGTCGTATTTGTGGTTGTTGAAACCTGAATATACCCATGACCCGAAATATTCTGGATCATTGCCGCATGATCCTCCGGCTTCAGGTGGGCGTAGGTATTCCGAAATGTCTGTGCATTCCAGGATTGCGGAATCACAAACGCTGCAATTAACATGAATGTGAGCAGCAAGCATTGGTAAGGTTTATTCATGGCAAAAAGGGATTTGGTATGTCCGAATGTAGATGGGCATTCCTCAGATTAAATCGGCTTTGAGTATGTGGCGGAGGACGCTGATTAAGTGGTAGCCGACATACCGTGCAACGTGTTAATCTTTGTTCTAACTTGCAAGTGACATCATGATGGGCAACGCCATACACAAGCCTATAGAACCGCGCATGCGCCGCGGTCAGTGTGGTCTCATGTTTTTCATACTCCTTCTATTTTCGACCACTGCTCCGGCACAAGACCCCTTGTGTCGATCCTACAACACTTCTTCGGGACTTTGCGGTAATCAAGTGTTTGAAATGTTGCAAGACCGGAAGGGCTATTTGTGGTTCTCTACCAATCAGGGTGTGAGCCGATTCGACGGACGAAATTTTAAAAATTTCACGGGTGAAGAAGGAATGATTGATAATTCCATCATCGGACTGGATGAAGATTACAAAGGAAGAATCTGGTGTCGCGGAATAACCGGAAGAATCTGCTGTATTGAAGGCGATTCAATCATCAACATTGAAGCTAAAATTCCGGGATATTTCGCGAATTCTCTTTTTGTCGACGACGATGATGTCATCTGGGTTGGGTGTCAGTCACTTGGACAGTACTACAAAATACACCCCCCTTATCAACAACAAAATCTGGAGATCATCAATACCTCTCACAAGGGAATCCATATTGTAAGACATGCGCGCGGTGTCATTTACACACGCAATGAACTCTCCCAAACCGCAGTGCTGGAAGACTTGCGCTACGGCACGCTCACAACGCTCGACATTATAAACTCTAAAACCAATCTGAAAGTAAAGTCCTCTGGGGATAAGCTCTTTGTTGCAACCGACGAGCGGGTTTACACGATATCCAATACTACAGCTCAGCAAGCGCATACTCTTGACTTCGCGCCTATCAACGTATACATCGATTCCCTGAGCAATCTTTGGGTTTGTCACTCATCCTCCGGTATCAGTCTTTTCAGAGGTGATGCAAGGGAACGCTTTTTCTCAGACTTTATCATCAATAGTGTGTTGCAGGATCATGAAGGCGGATATTGGTTTGCTACCTCCACCCAGGGGGTCATCTATGCGCGATCACTGAATAGCAAACGGTATTCAACCAACCTCAAACAAACGCAACGTATCGATAGATTATTTAATGCGACTGATGGCGTCATTGCTACAACAATTTATGGTGAAGCCATAAAGATTGATCCCGTAAAGGGAGTCTCTCATCTCGATATCGAATCTGCCGTTCCTGCGGGATTCAAGCTCAGTAAACACGATGATTTTTTCAATAATCACGTTGATGGGGTCGAGTACAAACAAGCTGCCAACAAGGAATTCAGTCACTTCATTGAAAACAATCGCATACTGCAGCATCCTGAAACCCAAACATATGAGGCTTGTTACAGCTTGGTTTGTTACTCGGCTTTATCGCGGAATCAAAAAATTCAGGACTCTTATATCGCCCCTGTTCGCATCAACGCCTCGGCAACAAAGGGCAACGACAGCATTATGCTTGCCACAAACACCGGATTATATGTCTTTAGTCGTGGGAAATATCATTCCTTCAATGACCCTTCCGGGCAATTGCAGGTGCGAATCAATGAATTGGAATATGACAACCGTGGAAGATTATGGATGGCTACGGCAGGTAAAGGGATTTTAATGCTGGACGGCCAAAGGATTACACACTACTCGAATGATCATGGTTTGAACTCCAATTATTGCGAATCCATCGCTGTTCTCAAGGATAGCATTTTCATTGGCACAAGACATGGAATCAATCTACTGCGATTCAACAACGGCTCCGACTTTGAGATTACAAACTTGTCAAAAACCATGGGATTGCCGGATCAAACGGCCTATGCACTCAAAGCCTACCTCAACCGCATCTACGTGCTCAGCGACGATGGACTTACGAGCCACTCGCTGGTTGAACAAAACAACCCTCGTCAACCGCCCAGA
The DNA here is from genome assembly GCA_947464885.1 of Flavobacteriales bacterium. GTDB lineage: Bacteria > Bacteroidota > Bacteroidia > Flavobacteriales_D > Sanyastnellaceae > JAIBBG01. The sequence goes on along the minus strand of CANHYZ010000204.1, from coordinate 293 downwards.
GTATATATCGAAAGCCTACAGGCCAACGGCATATCAATCCCTCTCAACGGCAAAATCGAAATTCCCTATAATCAGAATAATGTCGTCATTCGTTTTTCTTGTATTTCCTTTCTCTCACCCAATACAAATTATTTCAAATACAAACTTTCCGGATCAGATGAGGACTGGAAAACAACGAGTGCAAGTGAACTGAACTTCGCGTCACTTCAACCGGGTAAATACGAACTGCGCGTTATCGGTTTCAACGCATTGGATATCGCATCGGGCGAGCCGCTGACTATCGCATTTACAAT
>CANHYZ010000203.1 GCA_947464885.1 Flavobacteriales bacterium | reverse complement strand
CAGTCTTACAGATACCTGGGAGTCACTCACAACCATCGAAGGAGATGATGTGCTTGCCTTTAATCCATCGAACAGCATCGATGTGCAGTTAGCCGAAAACGGATTACTCATGCAGCAACTCAATGTGAAATCAAAGAAGGCGGCACTGATGCCAAACTTCGGTGCGTTTTACAACCTTCAAACCCAAGGCCTGCGCGATGAGTTCGATTACTTCGACACGTCATTGCCTTGGTTTCCCATACAGCTCTGGGGCGTGCAACTCAACATACCCATCCTGAGCGGAGGCACCAAATCCAAAACCATAAAGAAAACGGAAGTTGAAGTGCAGCGCCTAACCGACATGGTATCGATGACCAAAGAATCGGTTCAATTGGAATACAACACCGCCACAACCGAGTTGAGCTTTTCCAAAAAGAACATGACGCAAGCGAAAGCAAATCTGGAGCTCGCCAAATCTATTCTAGATAAAGAACAAGTCAAATACCGCGAAGGTCTCTCCAACAGTTTCAACATCACACAACGCAATCAACAGGTCATCAATGCTCAAAGCGCATACATCAAGGCCGCGATATCGTACATGAATGCGCAAACCAAACTCAATAAAGTCCTTAATAAGTAATAGCCATGAATCACAATCCAACTCATTATATGAAACACTTCATTTTGGTCCTTACATCGGCCATGATTTTAGCTGCTTGCGGTGGCAATTCCACCGGTAACGCAACCCTCGACAGCCTTATCGCACAGCGTGATTCTCTCAAGGGATTGCAAGGAAACATCGCAAAGGAACTCGCAGCTATTGAAGAACAAATAGCCTTGATGGATACCAGCATCAAAGCTCCTGCGGTGGCCGTGATGCCCGTCATTCGTCAAGACTTTAAATCGTATTTCCAGGTACAAGGCTACGTCACCACGGATGCACAAGCGAATATTTTCCCCAACCCTATGGGCCAAGGCATCATCAAAAAAATCTACGTGCGCGAAGGTGACCGTGTATCAGCAGGCCAAAAACTCGCACAGGTTGATGATGCTGTTACGCGTCAGATGATTGGACAACTCGAAGTAAACCTCGCGGTCGAAACAGAAAACTACAATCGCCTGAAAAAGCTTTGGGAACAAAAAATCGGCAGCGAAATGCAAGTACTGCAAGCGCGCCGTGCGAAAGAAAACTTCGAAGAACAGATCAAACAAGTGCGTGAACAGATTGCACAGTACACCATTACCGCGCCTATCAGCGGTACGGTAGACAAGATCTACCTGAAAGAAGGTGAGGCTGCTGCGATGGGATCACCCATGCCGGTCATGACCATCATTAATCCCGGTAAAAACTACATGCTGGCCGACATCAGCGAAAGCTATATCGGCATCATCAGTCAGGGACAATCAGCTGAAGTCATCATTCCGAATCTCGATACGATAGCTACGAAAATTTCCCTCATCGGAAACACCATCAAACCCGCCAACCGCACGTTTGAAGTGCGCATGGATTTGCCGCCAAATAATACCAACATGAAACCCAATCTCGTTGGTAGCGTTCGCTTTGCCGACTACGTTGCCGACAGCAGTGTTGTACTTCCGTCATCACTCATCATGAAAGACGCGGAGGAGCGCTCGTTTGTTTTCATCAACGAAAACATGAAAGCCAAAAAAGTGATCGTGACAACAGGCAAGAGCTACGAAGGACAAACTGAAATCCTCAATGGTCTTGTAGGTGGTGAAAGCATCATTTCCAAAGGTGCACGCAAGCTTGTAGACGGACAGGAAATTCGAATCGCCAATAATTAATTGTAACGGTATGGATCAAAATAAAAATCACACCGAGTTTACCTACCGCCAATTCGGATTATCCAACTGGGCACTGAACAACCGTAAGGTGGTGATGGTGCTCACGTTCATCATTTTCTTCTGGGGAGTTTACACCTACATCACGGTGCCCAAAGAGAGTTTTCCGGAAATCGTAGTTCCCACAATCTATGTAGGTACTCCGTATCCCGGCAACTCCGGTGAAGACATCGAAAAACTGATTACGGGCCCTCTCGAGAAGGAAATCAACACGATTACCGATATCGATAAGATGACGTCTTCTTCCGTTCAGGGATACAGCGCCATCAATATTGAATTCGATTTCTCTATCACAGCAGAAGATGCGCTGCGCAAGGTGAAAGACGCGGTGGATAAAGCTATGTCGGATCCGGATTTCCCGAAAGACCTGCCAGCAGAGCCAAACATCTTCGAAATGAATTTCACCGAGTTGATGCCCATCATGAACATCAACCTCAGTGGTGACTATTCACTCGAAGACCTGAAAGATTATGCTGAGCGACTAGAAGATGAATTGGAGAAAATCCCACAAATCAACAAGGTCGATATCAAAGGACTTTCTGAAAAAGAGGTTCGTGTCGAAATCAACAACTTCGCTCTGGAGGCTCGTCAACTCAACTTCAATGATATTGCTGACGCCCTGCGCAGTCAGAACACAACTGTGAGTGCGGGTGATATTCGTTTGGGTGACATGAATCGTTCGGTGAAAGTCAGCGGCGAATTCAAAGACATGCAGGACATCGAAAATGTCATCATTAAAAATGAAGGACAGGACATCGTTTACTTGCGCGATGTAGCCACGGTAGCATTTGCGGAAAAGGAAAAAGAAAGTTATGCCCGCGAGTTCAAAAATCCGGTGGTGAGTTTGGACGTGATTAAGCGCGGTGGTGAAAATCTGCTTGAAGCGAGCGACGCCATCAAGGCAGCCATTGAAGAGGCGCAAGAAGATTTTCTACCTTCCAACCTTACGCTCACAATCACGAATGACCAGACGGGTTTCACGCGCATGCAGGTGAGCGATTTAGAGAACAATATCTTCTTCGGCATTGTCCTGGTTGTGTTCGTAATCATGTTCTGGCTTGGTCTGCGCAATGCGCTCTTTGTGGGTGTTGCGATTCCGCTGACCATGTTATTATCCTTCTCGATCCTGAGTTTGATGGGTGTTACGCTGAACCTCATGGTACTCTTCGCGCTGATTCTTGCGCTGGGAATGTTTGTCGACAACAGCATCGTTGTGGTTGAAAACATCAACCGACTCATGTCGGAAGGCCATTCAAAAATGGATGCCGCCAAACTCGGTGTGGGCGAAGTGGCCTGGGCGATTATCATTTCTACACTCACCAATGTGGTGGCCTATTTACCTCTTGGTGTATGGCCGGGCATCATGGGACAATTCATGGGGTATCTGCCGCTCACGGTCATCGTTGTATTGTTTGCATCACTCGTGGTGTCGCTCGTTATCAATCCCGTCATGTGCTTGCAGTATATGCGTGTCGACGACATTCCGACCAATCGAAAACAACTGTGGAAAGTGTCCATAACGCTGTTCGTTATCGGCCTTGTTTCAGCTATTGCAGGCGTGATCTGGCTAGGCAACATTCTCATGCTATTGGCAGTGATGATGTTGTTGAATGAGTTCTTCCTGGCGCCATTCTCCAAGAAATTCCAGAATGGTCCGCTCATGCGCCTCGACTCATTTTACAACCGCATACTCAACTTTTCCTTGAAGGAAGGTCGTAAGCGTTGGTTATTCATGGGGACATTCGGACTCTTGATTCTTTCTTTCGTCTTGTTTGGATTGTTCCCGCCGAAGGTGATTTTCTTCCCGCAAGGCGATCCGCAATACGTCAATATATTCATCGAAAAACAGATTGGTACGAACATCGAAGAATCGAATCGCATCACGAAGGAGATTGAAGATATTGTTTTGGATGAAGTGTCGAAATACGATGACCCATCCATCAAAGACAAAAACAAGAACTTCTTGGTTTCATCGGTGATTGCGAACGTGGGTAACGGAACATCGGATCCACAGCAAGGACCTTCGTTGGAAAATACACCACACAAAGGACGTATTACGCTCTCGTTCGTGGAGTCGCGCTTGCGTCGTGATGTAAGCACCACGGATGTCATGAACAACCTGCGTACGCGTCTGAAAGAGTATCCCGATGCGAGCATTATTGTAAGTCCAAGTGAAATGGGGCCGCCGCAAGGACCGCCGGTCAACATCGAAGTGCGTGGCGATAATTACGACTCGCTTTTGATCACCGCGCAGCGCATCAAACAATTGGTTGAAACGAAATACATCGGCGGTATTGAAGAGCTGAAAATCGATGTGGATAAGAACAAGCCCGAGCTTCCGATTGAGGTTGACATTGAGCGTGCGCGTCGCTATGGACTGAGCATTTACCAAGTGGGTGATGCTATTCGCTCTTCGCTTTACGGGCGTGAGGTGAGTACGTTTAAGGACGGCGAAGACGATCATAAAATCAATTTGCGCTTCCCATTGGAAGAGCGGAATAGTGCTGAGAAGATTCTCAATCAGAAAATCACTTATCGTGACATGACCACCGGTCGCATCGTGCAGGTACCGGTTAGCGCGATTGCTTCTTACAAAGAGAACGACACCTTCAGCGCCGTGAAACGCAAGGATATGGATCGTGTGGTGACCATCTATTCAAACGTGCTCGACGGTTACAATGCGAACGAAGTCGTTGATCAAATCAAAAAAGAGATGGTCGGTTTCGAACCGAATGGTGGAAGCAGTGTTGCCTTCACCGGTCAGCAAGAAGAGCAGGCCAAAGAAATGTCGTTCCTGCTGATGGCATTGATTGTGGCGCTTGTGGGTGTTGTGCTTGTCTTGATTGGTCAGTTCAACTCGATTAGTACGCCAATGGTTTTGATGTTCTCGATTCTCTTCTCGTTCATTGGTGTGTTCTTAGGCCTGGTGATTTTCCGTCAAGACTTCGTGATTGTCATGACGATGCTGGGGATTATTTCCTTGGCGGGTGTTGTGGTCAACAACGCGATTGTATTGATTGACTTTACCGTGATGTTGATTGACAGAAGAAAGGAGGAGCTTGGTATACCGGCGGAATCTCATCTGCCGTGGTCGGAGCTGAAGCGCATCACCATTGAGTCGGGTGCTACCCGTTT
>CANHYZ010000202.1 GCA_947464885.1 Flavobacteriales bacterium | reverse complement strand
CTGTTTGGGTTCGTTCTCAACGACCCTCACCGACGGCACATGGATGAACATCGCAGCGCCAACTTCAGAGGCTACATCAGGTGACTTGTCACCGGCCATTGAGTTTGCCAACATCTCCAACATCAAAGGCTTGAACAACCTCGACGTGGTGTTCACCAGCGATAAGTCGAAGTGGTCACGCTGTCCTGTATTGGAAATGCAATCGATTACCGATATCGCCAACGACCAGTTCAATGGCGCCAATGGTGACCCTGAGAAGATGTTCTGCCGCAAGCATAAGTCTGTCGACAAGAACGGTCGCACCTCGGATGATGGCGGCTACAATGCTGCAGAAGGTGAACTTATCAGTACATGGGGTATGGGCTGGTTCCCGGGCTATGTGATTGATGTAGGCACAGGCGAGCGTTTGAATGTGGCCTTCGGTGAAGACAGCTGGTTGGCCGGTGAAAACGGAAACGACATGATCTTCAATCCATCGAACCGTTTGTTTGGTTCTAACGCTCAGGCACTCTTCGGAGGTCAGCACTGGATCTACGTATTCAAGAACATCCGCGCAGAAACGTTCACTGATTTCGATTCAACTGAAGAAGGTAATGGTGCTGATTTGGACTACTGTCCGGGTTACGATCAGGGCGAGTTCCTGTTCAGCAAGCTCGGCAATCAAAACCTGAGCGCCGGTGATTTGAAGAAGGTGTATCGTGCCTGCACGTGGATTGGTTCAAGCTTGAGTACAGCAACGAATTTGGGTGAACTCAACAGTGGCGGCAACGCTATGCTAACGCCTGAGGAAGGCTTGATTCCGAACACTTGCCGTGTGCGTCTGCGTGTGGCTAAGGCTTACGGACTGGGCAACCCAAGCGGCGGCGCACTCGATGCTGCAGGTGCTAAGAACGGCTGGAGAAACCTTTACCGTTTCTCAACCGAAGGTGTAGCAACGGTAACCAACGATGCAGCAACACTGGAAAGCGAGCTGGATAACATCAACATCGTACCGAACCCGTACTATGCATTCAGCAGCTATGAAACCAACAAGCTCGACAACCGTGTGAAGATTACCAATCTGCCAGCGGTATGTACGGTGAGCATTTACGATTTGAATGGAACACGCATTCGTCAGTTCAAGAAGGGTGACCCAACAACATCGCTCGACTGGGATTTGAAGAACGATCAGAACATTCCAATCGCCAGCGGCACGTACATCATTCACATCGAAGTACCCGGCATCGGCGAAAAGATCTTGAAATGGTTCGGTGTTATGCGACCAATTGACCTTGACTCATTCTAATATTAACGGAATTATTTAGCTTCCTATGAAAAAGCTTTCTTTAATACTTTTTTCAGCATTGACTTGGGCAACTACCGCCACTGCCGGTAACCCTGATCGTGCAGGTTCAGCCGGTGCAAGCCAGTTGCTCATTAACCCATGGGCTCGTAATGCTGCTCTCGCCAACTCCGCGATGGCCAGCGTTAACGGTATTGAGGCCTCGTTTCTAAACGTTGCCGGATTGGCGTTCGTTAAAAACACCGAGTTGGTTTTCGCCAACAATCAATACCTCGTTGGTACGGGAATTCAAATCAATTCATTGGGATTGGGTAAGCGCCTGAGCGAAACAGGTGTTCTCGGTATTAGCATCAGCAATATGCGTTTCGGTGAAATTGAGATCACGGAGACAGATTTACCTGAGGGTGGTATTGGAACATTCTCACCAACGTTTACCAATATCGGCTTGTCATACGCCAAGAGCTTTTCAAACAGCATTTACGCAGGTATTACCGCTCGTCTGATATCAGAGGCGATTTACAACGTGAAAGCGCAAGGAATGGCATTTGATGCAGGTATTCGCTACGTTACGGGTGAAAAGGATAACGTTCGTTTTGGAATTACCTTGAGAAACGTTGGTCCCCCAATGCGCTACCGCGGTGATGGTTTGTCTACCGACGCTACTATCTCTACCGGTTCCGGAAATACCACAACGCTCAACATGGATCAGCGCTCTGAGAAATTCGAATTGCCTTCAATGGTGAATGTCGGATTCGCGTACGACTTCAATTTCAGTGAGCGTTCGAAGTTGACGACCAACTTGCAGTTTACCTCGAATTCATTTACACGTGATCAGTTTGCGTTCGGTGCTGAATACGCCTTCAACAATCGCTTCATTTTGCGCGGAGGCTATCAGTACGAAACCAATGTAACTTCGGATGACGCAAGAACCACAGCCTTCACAGGACCAGCCGGCGGTTTCACCGTTCAAGTGCCTGCCGGAAAGAATGGAACGATGCTCGGTATCGATTACGGCTACCGCGCGACGAATCCATTCGGTGGTGTTCACTCGATTGGTGTGCACGTGGATCTCTAAGAAAAAGTTTTATTTTTGTTTGATATGGAAAAGCCCTGTGAAGGGTTTTTCCCTTTTTATACCTGAACATAAAATCGCATAGGAAATGTCCCAGTTAGCATATTACACAGCGGAAGGGCTTAAGAATTTGAAAGATGAATTGCACCAGTTGAAAATGGTGGAGCGTCCGCGTATTTCACAACAAATTGCAGAGGCTCGTGACAAAGGGGATTTGTCTGAGAATGCAGAATACGATGCAGCTAAGGAAGCGCAAGGCTTATTGGAAGCGAAAATCGCCAAGATGGAAACGCTCATGGCCAATGCTCGCTTGATTGATGATAGTCAGGTCGACAGCAGCAGGGTTTTCATCTTGTCGAAAGTGAAAATTAAAAACCTTGCTAACAAGGCAGTCATGGAGTACACACTCGTGGCTGAGAATGAAGCCAACCTAGCGTTGAAGAAGATCTCAGTTGATTCGCCTATTGGCAAGGGATTGTTGGGCAAGAAGGTGGGCGATGTTGCCGAAGTGCAAATTCCCGCCGGTAAGGTTCAGTTTGAAGTCCTTGAAATCTCGCGCTAATGGCTACCATCTTCACGCGCATCATTCAAGGCGAAATACCATGTCATAAAATCGCTGAGAACGACAAGTTCATTGCATTCCTCGATATCACGCCTGTGGCAAAGGGCCACACGTTGGTTGTTCCTAAGCAGGAGGTCGATTATTTTTTCGATTTGGAGAATGACTTGCTTGCAGAGATTAATGTGTTCGCTAAGGAAGTTGCCGTTAAACTTCAGCGAGCGATTCCATGCCGCCGCATCGGTGTCGCCATCATCGGTTTAGAAGTTCCGCATGCTCACGTGCATTTGATTCCGTTGAATACCATGGCCGACATAAACTTCAGTGCTGAACGATTGAAGTTCACGCAGGATGAACTAGCAGCAATTGCTGCGAGTATTCGCGATGCTCAGTAAATACTGCCCTCGCGAAAACGCTGCGCAAATTCCTCAGCGAAATAGGTGAGAATGACATCGGCACCGGCACGTTTTATACTCAATAACATCTCGGGCATAGCACGGTCGTAATTGATCCATCCTTTTTCTCCCGCTGCTTTGAGCATGGCGTATTCGCCACTCACGTTGTATGCAGCTATTGGAAGATGGGAGCTTTCGCGCAGCACATGAATCACATCGAGATAACACAGTGCCGGCTTCACCATCAGGTAATCCGCTCCTTCTGATTCGTCTAAACGCGCTTCACGCAGGGCTTCGCGTTTGTTGGCCGGATCCATCTGATACGTTTTCTTATCACCGAATTTCGGCGCAGAATCCAGTGCATCGCGAAAAGGTCCGTAGTACGCACTGGCATATTTAGCTGTATACGACATGATCGCAGTCTCCGTGAATCCCGCGTCATCCAGTGCTTTGCGGATGTAGCCTACGCGACCGTCCATCATATCCGAAGGGCCAACGATGTCAATGCCCGCCTCAGCCTGATGCACAGCCATACGTCCCAAAATGGGTAATGTGCGGTCGTTGATTATTTTGCCATTTTCGACATAGCCATCGTGACCATCACTACTGTATGGATCCATCGCCACATCACTCATCAAACACACATCCGGGAAGTGCTGCTTAATACTACGAATGGTACGCAGATAGAAATTGTCGGAGCGCATGGCATAGGTCGCCTCTTTGTCCTTGAGGGAATCCTCAACCGCAGGAAAAATCACAAAGGAATTGACGCCAAGGTTGACGCATGCTTCAATGCGTTTGAGTATTAAATCCTCCGAATAGCGCGCAATGCCTGGCATGGATGCAATAGGCACTTCAAGCCCTTTACCATCAATCAGAAATAACGGAAAGATCAGATCTTCAGGCCTCACCTGTGTTTCACTCACCATTCTGCGAATGGTGGAGGATGCTCTGTTGCGACGCGGTCTGCTGTTCATCGTTTAGTTTCTTGAACGAATCGTTGCAGCGCGTTGATTGAACTCTTCCAGTTTTACACGATACAAGGAAATCTTGTCATACACTTCCTGATCGCTTGCTTTTTGTCCGAATGGATTTTTGATGCCTTTTCTGAGCTCCTCCTGTGAGGGAAGTTTTGTCAAACTGTTTTGCCATGCCACGACCTCCGCTTGCAATCCCTCCAGATCATTGATTTTGTACTTAACAGTAATATAGCGCGCCATAAATAAGCTGTCGGTCGCCAACAGACTGTCCGTGCTCATCATATCGCGTGTGGCCGACAACTGTTGTGTTTCAGAAAGAAGTGTTGAGTCCAATGCATGGGCTTCTGAAAGAATTGTGTTCTGCAGTGTTCGTGCATTCGCGAGCTTTTCGCTTTCAGAACTTACGCAACCGGCAAGTGCAATGGTCGCAACGAACGCAAGGGAGTAAATGGCTTTTTTCATAGTCGTATTATTTTTTCTTAGGTACTGGGTCATATCCAAAAGGTCCCCAGGGATTGCATTTTAAAATTCTCCGCATCCCCAGCCAAATTCCTTTGAGCACGCCCCATTCTTGAATAGCATCTGCGGTGTAATGGGAGCACGTCGGCTCGAAGCGGCAGTTTTTTCCCAATAAGGGCGACAGCAAACGCTGGTAAATCCTAATGGGAAAAATAAAGAGCCGTTTCATGGAATTGAATG
>CANHYZ010000201.1 GCA_947464885.1 Flavobacteriales bacterium | reverse complement strand
TCGAAGTTAAACAATTTGGCGAAGGGCGTTTATTCTGTTCACAGCACGCGCGTGGGCAACGATGAAATTGGTGATATGGCGCAGGCCGTCGAACGACTCATCACCAATTTTGAGCGCACCAAAGAGTTTTCATTGAATGTCGGGGCAGGTAATTTTTCCATGGAGTATGAGCCGCTTTCCGAGCATGATGAATTGGGTCAGGCGTTGCTGCGAATGCGCGATGATTTAGCCTCGTACCGCCATGAAATGGAGTCGAAGGTTGCGCTGCAGACGAGCGAAATTAGAGATCAAAAGGAACGTGTGACGGAGCTGTATTCCGACTTGCAAGCAAGTATCGATTACGCGCAGCGTTTGCAGGAAACGATTCTGCCCGGCACTGAAGCTATCCGAGAAGTGTTTCCGGATCATTTTATCTTTTTCAGACCAAAGGCTACGGTCAGCGGCGATTTTTATTGGTTTGCCAATAAAGGAAAGAAGCGCATGGTGGCTGCCGCGGATTGCACCGGACATGGAGTACCGGGAGCCTTCATGAGTTTGGTTGGTCACAACGCGTTGAATCAAGCTACAAAAGTGTACAACAAGCCTTCACAGGTGCTCAATGCGGTAAACAGACTTTCAGCACAGGCGCTTCGTGCACATGAGAATCATTTGGTGAAGGATGGTATGGACATCGCGCTGGTGAGTATCGATACAGATTCGATGGAGTTGGAATTCAGTGGCGCTCAAAATCCGGCGTATATCATGCGCAGCGGAGAGCTCATCGAGTTGGAAGGAGATGCCTTCAGCATTGGTTCGTATGTCAACGGTGAGCGCGAGTTTACCCATAAGAACTTCACGTTGCAATCAGGCGATTGTGTTTATGTGTTCAGTGATGGGTATGCCGATCAATTCGGCGGACCTCAGGGAAAGAAGTTTATGCGTAAACAGTTTCGTCAAATGCTGCTTGAAATCGCCTCACTCGAGATGGCGAATCAGCGAGAAGAAATCACTCGCCGCTTCGATCAATGGAAGGGCGAAGGCGAACAACTCGATGATGTGCTCGTGATTGGTGTTCGTGTTTGAGCGCTAAACAAATTTCCGACTTACATCGACCAGAAATTTTCTCAGCAACGTTTTACGCCCGATTAAAACCTGAAACTTCATGTCACTGCGATTCGTCAGCGACACACTGCTCTTGATTTTTTTTCGTCCGATACGAACGGTTGTTTTGATGCAGTAGCGACGCTCTTTTTCACCGAATGAACTTTTGAATTCGCGCAGGAAATAATCGTCGAACAGAAAAGTCTTTTCACCGCTGCCATCAAGATTGAATACGGCGCGCAGTTTTTTTCCTTGTTCCGTTTCCACTTCTTCATAACGTTCGCAGTGCAAAACGGTACGAAAAGCGCCGGTATCCACCTTGGCTTCTACATGACGTGTTTCCAGGTCGGGAAAGTCAACACGCACATGTCGGCCAATGACCTTGAGTTGATCCTTGGTTGTTTTCACACGGCGAAGATTTTATTGTCCGCTCAAAAGTTTTTTGACCATTTCGGAGATCGCTTTTCCATCGGCTTTTCCGGCTAGGCTCTTGGAGGCTGCGCCCATTACTTTTCCAAGATCTCCGGGGCCAGCGGCGCCAACCTGACTGATGATAGCGCGAATTTCTGCTTCCAGTTTTTCGCCGGAGAGTTGCTCAGGGAGATACGCAGCTATGACATCGGCTTGTTTCTTTTCTTCCTCAATGAGATCCGGGCGGCCTTGCGTTGAATAAATTTCAATCGACTCCATGCGTTGCTTGTAGAGCTTATTGAGGATGGCTATGCCACGTGCGTCATCGACTTCGCCGCCACTTCCTTCTTTGGTCATTTCCAAAAGGAGTTTGCTTTTGATGTCGCGCAGCGCCATGAGCGTGTCTTTTTCGCCGGCCTTCATGGCCTCTTTAATGTCGTTATTGATGCGTTCTGTGAGGTTCATATGTTGGAGATTGAGTCGGTCAAAAGTAATCAATTTTACATGCGAGGAATCAGTTTGGATGAGTGCTGTCGGTGACGAATGTCAATGCATGGTGATGCGATGTCAGTCATCTTGCCATAACGAAACTAATCCCATTCATAACAATGGAAGCACAAGAATCACCACTTGATCAAATCATCGCGCATACAGAGGATTATCTTAAGACGCGCCAACAACTTACGCAACATGTCATAACAGAAAAGGTCGTTGTCCTCACATCTACCATGGTCACAGCTTACGTGCTATTTGCTTTTTTCGCCATGGCGGCTCTTTTTGCTAGTCTTGGATTAGCCGGTTTGATTTCGAGGTCCATGGATGATCCGTTGGCGGGATATTGGGTACTGGCTTCAGCCTATGCGCTCATAGGCTTGCTTTTCATCCTGTTGAGAAACGTTCTTTTGAAGAAGCCATTGATGAATGCAATGGTGAGAAACATTTATAGCGAAAAAAATCATGGCTGAAATTTCTAACATTCAAGAGTTACGCGCTGAGATTGCGCGCCTGCGGACCGTCGCCAATGAGCAAGAAACTGTTATCCGAAGCGATGCTGCAGCTCTGCGAGAGCAATTGAAGCCGATGAATATCCTGATGAATACGATTTCATCACTTACCGGTGTCCAGATGTCGAAATCTACGTTCGTCAACAACGGTTTTGTTTTCGGGCTTTCGTTGATGCTACAGCGCTTGTTGCTGAAAACCGAGAATCAGGTAGCGGAGCAAGTGCATCGTTGGACGGAAGCATTCATTAGTAAAATCAATGACTTCATGAGCAAACACTCCGGAGGGTCGAAGGCGAAGGATTAGTTTTTTGCTTTTGGCTCGCTGCCCGCAAGCAGAAGAGCGATGGGTTCCCACCCGGGGATACGATCGGCAATCAATTTCAGAATTCCTATGAACGGAATAAAGAGAATCATTCCGGAAGAGCCCCACAATACGCCGCCCGCAAGAATCGCGACGATGGTCATGAGTGTATTTACATTGAGCTTACTGCTGACGGCCCATGGAAAGATGACATTCGCTTCGAGGTATTGCACGAAGGTGAAAATGGCAACGACGCCGAGCGGATAGTAAATCGAATCGAAGGTGATCCAGCTCACCATGATGGGCAATGATGCACCAATCATGATACCCACGTAGGGGATGAATGTGAGAATGGCAGCAAGGCATCCAAAGAGGATGGCATGAGGCACACCCAAGAGGAGAAGTCCCACGCTGTTGAGAATTCCAACACACAGATAAACCACCAGCATGCCTTTGATGAATCGGTAGTAGGTGGTGATAGTCTCGCTGAGGATTGTGCGCAATTCTGGCAAGGGCAATTGGGGCATCCAGAGATGAAGCACTTGCATGAGGCGCTTACGTTCGTAGAGCATTAAACCGGCCATGAGCGGAATGAGCACAAGCATGACAACGAGTATGGATAAATTACCGGCTGTTGTCTTCAATAGCGGCAGCACATTATTGCCATAGTTTGATTGCAAGTCGCTCATCCAGGTTTGTTGTGAATTAAGGCTGATGTTGAGATTTTCCGTTAGCCAAAGCGAAATCGATTCGCGGGTTTGCATCAGTTTCACCTGTACTTGCGACCACTCTCCACCAAAGTTGAGAACTTGCGTAATCAAGAACGCGAGCAACCCGCCACCTGCGACCACCACGAGCAGGAGACTCACGGTGATAGCCGCTATACTGCTCATGCCTTTTTGCTCAAGCCATTTGCAAACGGGATAGAGAATGCAAGCGATGAGGAGTGAGTAGCTCAGCGGTATCAGCACATCCTTGCCGAAATAGAGCAGGAGAATGATGCTGAGAAAGCCGAGGAGGTATTGCAACAATTTATTCATGGTTGACCTGGAATAGAAAATCCCGATAGCAATCATAAGTGCTGCTAATCATGTCGGAAATGATGCGTGTCAGTTCCAATATTCGATGATGTTGAATCCTCAGGTTCAATAGCGGGTTTTATTGTTTAATGAATCGCTGAATTTGACGCTTGTTGTCTGATGTAGTAACCGAAAGTGTATATAAACCTGATGCGATGTTACCTATGTCCAAGCGATTAATACCCTGTTGTAAAGTACCTGTTCGGATTGTTTTGCCCAGGGCGTCGCTCATGGTGAATGACAGAAACGCTTGGGTATTCATCACTTCCACACGGAGCATTTCGGATGCGGGGTTAGGGAATAGCGTCCAGATGGGTTGTAATGCCGATTCATCAACGTTGTTTCCGGTTTGCACTATCAGATCAACACTGGCCTGGCAACCGTTAGCATAGAAAATGAGCAAGACGACGGCTGCAACAGGTTCATCCGACCATTGCACTTGAATGAAGTTGGTTCCCTGACCACTCAGAATATTTCCACCGGTGACCACCCAAGTGAGTGTCGCCCCGCTGATTGTGCCAACGGAGTAGGTTTGAAGGCTAAAGGGGTCAACATTGGACATGCCCAGGATTTCAGGAAGATTTCCTTGAGGAGCATCAATGGTGGATGAAACGGTGTAGGAGCATCCGTTGGCATCGGTGATGTTGCAGCTGTAATCACCTTCCTGAAGATTGGTGATGAATGATGTTCCCGCTTCTCCATTATTCCATTCATAATTAAAAGGCGGAGTTCCTTCGGTGACAACGATTTCGATTGATCCATCGCTACCTCCGATGCAGTTGATGTCGTAAGGTATCGCGAATGCATCGATGCCGTTTGGATTGATGACTTCGGATGAGGCGTCAGCAATGCAACCGGATGCGTCGGTTATGGTCAGCGTATAGTTTCCTGCTACAAGGTTGCTAATGCCCGTTCCACCCGAGCCATTGCTCCAGCTGTAGAGGTAAGGCTGTGTTCCTCCGCTAACGGTGGCATTCACTGCTCCCTGTGGCGTTCCGGAGCAAGATGTCGGAGTAGCTGAGAGAGCGATGTTGATCGGGTTTGGTTGTGTCAAGGCAACTGCAATGCTGGCCTGGCAGCCAACATTGTCTATGACGATGAAGGTGTAATTTCCTGCGGTTAGTCCTGTTTGCG
>CANHYZ010000200.1 GCA_947464885.1 Flavobacteriales bacterium | reverse complement strand
TGCACGTGATGACCGAACATACCCTTGCCACCAAACTTCGGTAATAAAGACGGATGAACATTGATGATGCGCTGATGGAATGCCTGCACAAATGCCGACGGCACCTTCCAAAGAAACCCCGCGAGCACCACCAAATCGACACCCAAGGAAGCGAGGTAATCCGCAAAATCGCTGCCCTCCTTAAAATTTTCTTTTGTCAGGATATACGTAGCCACACCATGACGCTTGGCGACTTCCAACACGCCTGCATCCGGCTTATTGCTGGCAATGAGCACGACACTTACCTCATTGGAATGCTTAAAATGGTTCAGGATGTTATCGGCATTGCTGCCGGCACCGGATGCTAAAATTGCAATACGCTTCACTGTGTAACTTTTCGCAAAAATAACCTAGCCCTTCCGGAGGTAGCTTTGAATAATTCCGTACAGCAATTCCGGCTTGAACGGCTTAGAAACATAGTCATCCATTCCGATTTGCAAACTTCGTTCGCGCTCGTCGTTGAGCGCATTGGCCGATAGTCCAATGATTGGAATCGACGATTTCAATTCGTTTCGAATTACCGCCGTTGCTTCGAAACCGTCCATCACAGGCATCTGCAAATCCATCAACACCAAATCGTGGTCACCGGTCTTAACGCGCTCAACAGCATCAGCACCATCCTCGCTGATATCTACCTGTGCCTTCCATGAAGTCAGCAGCGCATTAGCCAAAAATTGATTGACCTTGTTATCCTCAACGAGCAGAATCCTTGCGCCACGCAGATCCGGATTAAATACCGGAGCCTGCTGCTCTTGCTCTGAACCCAATTCTAAATCCAATTCAAAGAAGAAAGACGACCCGCTATTCTTTTCGCTAATGAGCTCTAGTTGCCCCCCCATGAGTTCAACAATCTTTTTAGAAATCGCAAGACCCAAACCGGTTCCTCCGAACTTTCGAGTCGTGCTGGAATCCTCCTGGGTGAATTCCTGAAAAATCGCCGCCTGTCGATTGGCCGCAATGCCGATTCCCGTGTCCTTTACTTCAAACCGTATACGCTGTTTGTTCTCGGTTGACATCACACAGCCAACGGCGAGTTGCACGTTTCCTGCTTCAGTAAACTTAATGGCATTGCTAATCAGGTTTGTCAACACTTGATTTAATCGGTGTACATCTCCACGCAAACGATTGGCCACCCGTGCATCAATTTCCCAAGAAAACTTCAACCCCTTTTCTTCCGCACGTAAACTCAATCCTTTGGTTAACTGCGAGAAATTATCACGCACATCAAATTCGATGAATTCAAGTTCCACCTTGCCACTCTCAATGCGCGAAACATCCAACAAATCATCAATTAGAACCAGAAGACTGTCGGAAGAAAACCGCATCGTTTTCAAATACTCTCGTTGTTGATCATTGAGCGGTGTGGCCGATAACAACGCTGACATGCCGACAATCGCGTTCACGGGTGTGCGCAACTCATGACTCACATTGGCCAAAATGGATTTACGCAACTCGAGCCCGGCCTCTGCAGCTTTATGGGCCTCGTGCATTTTCCGCTCCATCTGCTTGCGCTGTGTTATATCAAAAACAACGATTACGCCACCCACGGCATCACCTGAATCATCCTGCAGTGGCGCTGTTGTGCAGAGAAGCCATAGCTCATCCTGCGGACCGATTAATGGCGCTTCAAAGACCCGATGAGTGGGCGAAAAATCAAAACTGCCTGAACTCCTTAGCTCTTCAGGCAAGACAGGCGCTCCATGAAAATCAGAAGCCATCATTCCAAGCATATCACTCGGCGACTTACCAAAAAGCTGCGCAAACCGTGGCTCACTGTGTGTGAGCCTTCCCTGTAAATCGTAACGCGCCATGCCCAAATCAAGACTCTCGATAATATCCATCAAGCGCTGATCGGATTGTTCTTTGCGCGCCTCGGCAATATGACGCTTTTGAATTTCTTCCTGAACGATATCGGCCAATCGCAACAAATCTTCATTGACGATGGATGCCTGATCCGGAAACAACGAAGTGGCCGCTTCTCTGAGTGATTCAAGCACTTGCGACTGGCGATCCAGCAGCGCATTCAAAGCGCTCTTTTTCGCCATCAACTCATCGCTACTCTCACGCATGGCCGTTTCCATCACCACGCGATCATTATCGAAATGCTCATAGCTATTACTAATCGCACGCAAGAGCTCCTGCATCTCTTCACTTACCGAGGGATAGCCCGGCAAGAACTTCTTCAACTGCCGCTCCAGCAAGCGATGATACTCCCTTCCCTCCATCAAATTTCGTGATAGGTCGTTATTGTCATGGTTTGATTATGCAGTGAACAAACCGTTGACCCCATTAAAGGTGAAATTTCTCCGTTCGAATAAAAACCGGTATAAGCAGGAGTCTTACCGAAATAATTACACACCGATTCAACCTCCTCCTCGATACGCTGGTCAAGTACCAACTTTCGGCCAACACAGCTTACCATGAGCACCAGATCAGGTGATTTCTCATCCGACTGCTCAGCCGCTTGAGACGCTCCATCTACCAAGCGATCAAAATTCGCCATCATAAACTGCACTTGTGCCCCTTCAGGAATATTTCCGGCAAAACGCAGCGTTCCCGCCGCGTCATCTATGCTCAAAATCGTACGAACCAAATTGCTCTTTGCATCGGAGCCTAGGATACATAACGGAAACAATAAAGCCGAACCGGGCAAATCCGCTGCACGCGGACCTAAATAGCGCTTGTAAATTTCCAGCGCATTCTCCCCATCCAACTCAAACAAAACATTATCGACGGCCTTGGTCACCTTGCGAACAGGGCCGAACAAATCCCATCCCCCTTGTGAACCATGCGTAATTCGCAAACGATTTCCATAAAATCCAATCGCTACAATCCGCTGTGATTCGGGTTTTCGGTTAGCACCTACCAACGTCTTGGTGAATCGACCCGCATCGGCTGCTAATCCACCCGTGACAATCACATTCGCGGGCAGATCATGGTTGATTCCTCGAACTAAGTCATCACCGTTGACCGCTATTCCATCCGAAAAAACAAGAATATGCTCCAGATCAGGAGCACTCAATTCCTTAGAAATACGAACACCGCATTCAAAACTATTGGCGCATTCCGACACACTGCCTTCCACGACCTTCCAGCGCGTATGTTCAAATTCACAGACCGTGACACTCACGCTATGATCAAAAACTTCATCTCCGTGAATCTCGCCTGCAGTGCTCGCCAAAACAACGTCAGCAGTTGGATAAAGCTTCCGGATCTCCTCGTAAACAGGGTCATTCGTCAAGACATCGATGCCGCCGAATGCTAAAATCAAAGCCGGATTTTGCGAGATGCTTTGAGCTGATTCAGCCCAGCCCTTGCCTCCTTTCCAAAGGTGCTGATGAACTTTCATGAAATCGATTTTGGTGGTTAAGGAACACTGCCCCTTGGCAGATATGTGGGGAAGGTAATGAAATTCTTGTCAATACGCGCATGCATCCGTCATGACCACTTCAATTCTGCATTAGGTTTGTCTCCGTTATGTCTATATCCGTTCAAAACGTATCCAAGCGCTACGGCACTCAAGTCGCACTCAACCGAGTTTCCTTCGAAATAGGTCCGGGAAAAATCGTCGGTTTTCTAGGCCCCAATGGCGCCGGGAAAAGCACCATGATGAAGATTATTACGTGCTACATCCCGCCCAGCGACGGACGTGTATCGGTTTGCGGCCACGATGTAATGGAGGACAGTATCAACGCACGCAAGTGTATCGGCTACCTTCCAGAACACAATCCGCTCTATACGGATATGTATGTGCGTGAATACCTCACCTTCGTAGGTGGCATCCATAAGATTCCCAACGTAAAACAACGTGTGGAGGAAATGATTGACACCGTCGGACTCACCGTGGAAGCGCATAAAAAAATCGAAACACTTTCCAAAGGATATCGCCAGCGTGTTGGCTTAGCACAAGCACTCCTGCATGATCCGAAAGTGCTCATCCTAGACGAACCAACCAGTGGTCTCGATCCGAATCAGCTAGCTGAAATTCGCGAACTCATCGTGAAGATTGGCCGACAAAAAACGGTCATGCTTTCAACCCACATCATGCAAGAGGTAGAAGCCATGTGCGACCATGCGCTGATTATCGACCGTGGTAATATTGTAGCGGAAAACCTTGTCATGAGCCAGCTTGCTCAATCCAATCGCAAACTGGAAGATATTTTCAAGGAAGTGACCGGCAAGGCTCACGCCTTGTAATCAGACGGTATCAGACACACAGGAATTGGATCCATCTTATGTCGATTCGCTTTGTGCATGCGCGTAAAAATGCGCAAGACCTCCAGCTGACGTGAATTGAGCGATGCATCCTTGCGCAACAACTCTTCCGCCGCATCATTGATTGCGGCATGACGCTCACAAAAATCCATGGCCCATTCTAACTCCGGATAACTTGCTCCAATCTGATCTTCATCGGTGCGATCGTCGCCCCAAAGACCATCGGTTGGCGCTGCATTCAAAATGGAATCCACTACACCCAGATGTGCAGCCATCGCATACACCTCTGTTTTTGTCAAATCGGCAATTGGTGAAAGATCTACGCCACCATCACCATACTTGGTATAAAAGCCTACGCCGAAATCCTCCACTTTATTGCCTGTTCCGGCAACCAGCATACGATGAATGCCGGCGTAATAATAGAGCGTCGTCATGCGCAACCGTGCACGTGTATTCGCGGTGGTGAGCTGTTGCAGATGCTCATCGGCAGATGTTTCATGCATGGCTTGCACAAACAAATTATAACTCGGAGTCAAGTCTACACGCGCATCGCTAACCAAGGGAAAATGCTGCTTGAGCCATGCAATGTGCTGCTGTGCTCTACTCACCTGCGACGCTGCCTGATGAATGGGCATCTCCAACACCATCACGGGCTTGCCGGTAAGGGCGCACAAGGTGGATGTCAGCGCAGAATCAATGCCGCCACTGATGCCCACCACAAAACCCTGCGTGTTGCTTCTCGCCGAATAAGCGCCAAGCCAATCGA
>CANHYZ010000199.1 GCA_947464885.1 Flavobacteriales bacterium | reverse complement strand
CCTGCGCTGAGTGCAACAACCACAACCAACACAGCATCATGCTATGGAACAGCGTCAGGCTCTGCTTCTGTGTTTGTATCTGGAGGAACCGCGCCTTATGCCTATGCCTGGAATACCTCGCCGATTCAGAACACTGCTCAAATTTTCAACATTGCTGCCGGTAACTATACCGTCAACATCATCGATGCTAACGGTTGTGCTTTCAGCACAGGAGCTACCATTTCTCAACCTGAAATTCCTCTCGCCGTCAGCGCGACAACTACATCGGCTGCCTGCTCGCAAAACGACGGAACAGCCAGTGCCGTTGTTTCCGGCAACACCGCCGCCGTTCAATACCAATGGAGCAATGGGCAAGCGGGGGCATCGGCAAACAACCTCGCTGCAGGAGCATACACCCTGACGGTGACTTCCGGAGGCTGCAGTGCGCAAACAACCGTCAACGTCAACAACACCAACGCGCCGGTCATCAACCATGTCAGTAGCTCCCCCGCTTGCTTTGGCGACAACACAGGATCCATTAGCACCATCATTACCGGAGGCACTCAACCTTATCAATACCTGTGGAGTAACGGTGGAAGCGGCACTTCGCAAACAGGACTAACAGCAGGAAACTACACCTTCATCGTCATAGACAATGTTGGCTGCCAGGCAAGCATTGTTGTTGCCTTGACACAACCAAACCCGATTAACATCGCTCTCTCAGCTACTCCGACCTCTTGCTCCGGCTCGCCACAGGGAGCAGTGAATGCCACCGTTAGCGGAGGAACACAGCCTTACCTCTACAGCTGGAGCAATGGCTCGGGTGGAACGGGCATTAGCAACCTAGTAGCAGGAAACTATACGCTGACCATAACCGACGCCAATGGCTGCGCTGCATCATCATCGGCAGAAGTCATCAACCCGAACGGTGTAGTTGCCTTTGCCATTCCTTACGACGTTAATTGCTTCGGAGGTAGCGACGGATCATTGGAAGTAAACATTACTGCAGGAACTCCACCGTTCACTTATGAATGGAGCAACGGTGTAACAGGCTCGGCATTCCTCACTGACCTCGAGGCCGGTGATTATAGCTGTATGATTACGGACGCCAATGGGTGTTCTGTTACCCTTTACGAATCCATTGAAGGCCCAACCGGAAATCTGCCCGACATTTTGGGACAAATCAACGTGATTCCATTTAGCACTGAAACCTATTCAACAGCTTGGCAAGAAGGCTTCACCTTCTCTTGGTCGGCAGAAGGAGGAAATGTTTTGGTTGGACAAAGCAGCAACTTCATTGAGGTGCAATGGGGAGCATCGGGAACAGGCGTCGTAACGCTGACCATGCTCGGAGCCGATGGCTGTGAAATTGTGAATTCCCTCGCCGTTAATATTGGTGGTACGAGTGTCGGTGAATTCGATAATCACTTGGTTCGTGTATTTCCTGTTCCCTTCAGTGAAACCCTTACAATAAGCACCACCGCATATCAAAACAACGTACCCTACGCCATTTACGACGCTACCGGAAAGCTAGTTCTTTCCGGCAAATTGCGCGGAACATCCACTCCGGTTTCGACACAATCACTAGCAGCCGGACTTTATTTGCTCAAAACAAATTCGCAAACCTTTACCATCACTAAATTCTAATTCAGACCATGATTGCTTCTATCACACGCGCCGTATTCACCCTATTGTTC
Organism: Flavobacteriales bacterium; assembly: GCA_947464885.1. Lineage (GTDB taxonomy): Bacteria > Bacteroidota > Bacteroidia > Flavobacteriales_D > Sanyastnellaceae > JAIBBG01. The sequence goes on along the minus strand of CANHYZ010000199.1, from coordinate 3,344 downwards.
TTCGTATGCTGCAATGCTTCGCATGCCGTCGTCATTTTGGAACAGAATTTTCAAACCTCAGGGAACCTGCCCGGGTCATTGCCTTCAGGATGGACCACCAATAATGTGATGTTGACTGACGGCACATTTGGCCCCGCGTTCCGGGTGTACAATGCAACCACGGCGAATGCAGGCTCCTATTGGCCCGTTCCCGAAGTTGGAGTCAATAATCGATTTGCCGGGGCGAATGATGACGCTACTCCATGCGACTGCGACATGAGTGAAGCCTATCTGCAAACACCCTCCATGAATTTCAGCGCTTCTGCTAACCCTGCGGTTACTTTCAACATCTATCACGATGGTAATTTTGGCGGTGGTGATGCCCTGTTGCAAATTTCAACCGATGGAGGTTTCAGCTGGATACAAGTGAACTATCTGAACGATTCAGACGGGCTATTCACCATTTCCGAAGGCGTCTGGCAAACGCTAGTGATTACGCTTTTTGAATTTGGTGGTCAAGCAGATGTTCGCTTGCGATTTGTCTGGTCTGACGCGGGAAGTTGGGCATCCGGTTTTGCCGTTGACAACGTGGTAGTGGGTGATCTTGAGCCTATCTCGCTTACTGTCGAGCGCGCAATTGCTGCAGACTGGATGGCACCGAATTTCGGGGAAAACTATTGGGAATACACTCAAATACCCTTGACTCAAGTTGCTCCTGTAAAAGCAACCGGTGTCGTCTATAATTCCGGTCTCAATACGTTGAACAATGCGTCTCTCAACTTTGAGGTCCTTAACGGTACAACCTCACAAGGAATATGGAATGTTCCGGTTCCCGCTTTACCCTCACTTACAAGAGATACCCTCAGTTACATATCGCCGTACACACCTTCTGCAACAGGTGTATACAGCGTAAAAGTATCGGGTAATGCAGGGGCGACAGAACAGAATACTTCCGATAATGTAGCAACCTCTTCCTTCGAAGTGACGGAATGTACCTATGCGCGTGATGAAGGGAGTGCGCAGGCATTTTTTCAGCTTGAATCAGGTGATTTTGGTGGGAACCTCTTCGATATATACCAAGACGAAACTTTTTACAACATCCAAGTTGCCTTGGGCGGAGGCAGCATCGTTGGAGGAATTGTACAAGGTGTTATTTTTCAATTGATGGGATTCGACGCTGTCACCGGTGATCCCATTTTCGAACTTGTTAATGGCACACTAACCACAGAAATTGCGGTTTTGGATGAGGACTTGAACACCGCAGGTGGTAACAATTTTATATGCTTGCCATTCGAAAGCCCGGTTACCTTGCTTGCAGGTGGCGTTTACCTCGCTGCGGTAACCGGCACAGACATATTGCGCGTGCCTGTTTCAGGCACGAATGATGTCCCCGGAAGCTGGGTTTACACTGATGCCGATGGCACCTATGGATGGACACAGGGAATTTTCATGGTGAGATTACAAGGTGCATGTGCATCGAATTGTGCCGGAGGAGTCGATGGATGCACGGATGCTAATGCTTGCAATTACGAATCATTTGCAACCATCGATGACGGTTCTTGCGTCTATCCCGGCTGCACCAATCCTCTTGCGATTAACTACAACCCTGCAGCGGGATGCTCAGACAACAGTTGCATTTGCACTACCGAAACCACATTATTCGCGGATAACTTCGATAATTACTCAACCTCGGGCGGAGTTTCTGCTCAAAGCACTACTTGGACAACATGGTCCGGAACCAATACGGATGATGGAATGATATCAAGTGCATACGCGTTCAGCGGACAAAACAGCTTAGAAATCGACGGTATGACAACAGACGTTGTACTGCCAATTGGACCATATTCATCCGGTCAATATCGTGTTGCATTCAAAATGTTTTTGACTACCAACGGTGCTTACTTCAATCTCTTGCATCTCTGGAACAGTACCAGTACAAACTACGAATGGGCTTTTGACGCATTCTTTGATGATAACGGAAACGTCACTTGGATATCTGAAGGACTCACCTATGGTACAGCATACGTTCAGCCTTTCACTTGGTTCGATGTAGCTGTAATTGTCGATATGGATAATGATTTCGGAGCATTTTATATCGATAATGTATTACTGCATTCATGGCAATGGTCAATCAACAATGCGGACGGAGCGGCCGGATCCAATACGCTAGCAGCAGTCGACTTTTTCGGTACAAATTCAGCTCAGGGCACATCACTGTACTACATCGATGATGTTGAAATACAAGATTTGACCTATGTAAATTGTAATACTGTGAATACACCCGGCTGTACGAATAACCTAGCCTGTAATTTCGATCCTTTTGCAACGGTTAACGACGGGTCTTGCATTGTCCCAGGAACAGCATGTAATGACCTCAATTCAAACACAATCAACGATGCCATTCAAAGCAATTGTCAATGTGCGGGAACGCCCATCGACCCCGGATGCATCGGGTTTAGCGTAAGCAACAACACGTCGAACCCAACCTGCGCCGGGCTTTCTAACGGATTCATTTCTGTGAATGCTTCCGGTACCTCGGCACCCTTCTCCTACAACTGGAGTAACGGCACAGTTGGTAGCACTATCAGCAATGCAGGTTCGGGTGCTTTCTCCGTGACAATAACCGATGCAGTTGGATGTTCCGAAACGCTCAACTTTAACCTCACTGCACCACAAGCCTTAAACGCGGTGGTTTCTTCTATTCCCGTAAACTGTTTCGGAACCTCCACAGGGTCCGCTTCAGTCAACGTATCCGGCGGCACAGCGCCATACTCCTATGCATGGACCACCTCGCCGATACAGAACACCGCACAAATTTCCAACGTTTCGGCCGGTAACTACACCGTCAACATCACCGATACTAACGGCTGTGTTTTCAGCACGGGCGCTACCATTTCTCAACCCGCCGTTCCTCTCTCCGTGAGTGCCACAACAACATCCGCCACTTGTTCGCAAAACGATGGAACAGCCAGTACTGTTGTTTCCGGCAACACCGCTGCCGTACAATACCAATGGAGCAATGGGCAATCGGGTGCTGCGGCAACCAACCTCGCCGCAGGAGCATACACCGTAACAGTAACTTCCGGAGGCTGCAGCGCACAAACAACCGTCAACGTCAACAACATCAATGCGCCGGTCATCAACCATGTCAGTAGCTCCCCCGCTTGCTTTGGCGACAACACAGGATCCATTAGCACCATCATTACCGGTGGCACTCAACCTTATCAATACCTGTGGAGCAATGGTGGAAGCGGCACTTCGCAAACAGGACTAACCGCAGGAAATTACACCTTCATCGTCATAGACAATGTTGGCTGCCAGGCCAGCATTGCAGTTGCCTTGACACAACCAAACCCGATCAACAT
>CANHYZ010000198.1 GCA_947464885.1 Flavobacteriales bacterium | reverse complement strand
CGGCAGAGCAGAAAGCAGCAAAGCGCGCCTGCGAGAAAGTTTTTGAAGCGAAGTAGAGGCTTTCCGATGGCGCATACGCATTAACTTGCGCCAACAATCCAATAGCATGTACACACATTTTAAAGAACATCTTCAGGCCGAGTTGCGCGCCATTGAAGAAGCCGGTTTATACAAGCGCGAGCGCATTATCACAACTCCGCAGGGAGCCGTGATCAAAACAACGGAAGGAAAAGAGGTCCTTAATTTCTGTGCAAATAACTACCTGGGTTTGTCCTCACACCCGATGGTGCTTGAGGCTTCAAAGCGGGCCATTGATACACATGGCTTCGGGATGAGCAGCGTGCGCTTCATCTGCGGCACGCAGGATATTCATAAAGAACTTGAACACAAGATTGCCGAGTTCCTTCACACGGAAGATACCATTTTGTATGCTGCCGCATTCGATGCGAATGGTGGTGTTTTTGAACCATTACTCGGAGAGCAAGACGCCATCATCAGTGATGCGTTGAATCATGCATCGATTATCGACGGCGTGCGTTTGTGCAAGGCGATGCGCTATCGCTACGCCAATAACGACATGGCGGATCTCGAAAAACAACTGCAAGCGGCTGGCGCTGCCGGCGCACGTTTCAAATTGATCGTGACCGATGGCGTATTCTCCATGGATGGCTATGTTGCGCAATTGGATAAAATTTGTGACCTCGCTGATCAGTATGATGCCATGGTCATGGTGGATGAATGTCATGCGACCGGATTTATCGGCAAAACAGGCCGTGGTACCATTGAATTGAAGAATGTACTGGGTCGTGTAGATATCATCACAGGTACATTGGGTAAGGCATTGGGTGGTGCCATGGGTGGATTCACCTCAGGCCGTAAGGAAATTATTGAACTCTTGCGTCAGCGTTCGCGTCCTTACTTGTTCTCAAATTCACTGGCACCGAGTATCGTGGGAGCAAGCATAGCCGTGTTTGATGTGCTGAGCAAAACAACCGAGCTTCGCGATAAACTGGAAAACAATATCCGTCGCTTCAAGGATGGAATTAAAGCTGCAGGGTTTGACATCAAGGACGGTGATTCAGCTATTGTTCCGGTCATGCTCTACGACGCTAAATTGTCACAAGTCTTCGCCGATAAACTCCTGCAGGAGGGAATCTATGTCATCGGATTCTTCTTCCCGGTAGTGCCGAAAGATCAGGCGCGCATCCGTGTGCAGCTGTCTGCGGCACACGAACCTGAGCACATCGATAAAGCCATTGCGGCATTTACCAAAGTCGGCCGTGAGCTGGGTGTTGTAAAATAATCTGCCTACATGAGCGCAGCCGATCATCGACTTCAGCAGTCAGATGTTGTACATATCGTTGGTCAAGGCCTGGCCGGTTCGGTGCTCGCGCTGCGTTTAATCGCGGACGGTTACCGTGTTCACGTCCATGACGATGGGCATAGTACCTCGTCAAGTATGGTTGCTGCCGGCATGTGGAATCCGCTCTCCTTTGTCAATTTGAAAGTAGTTGCTCGTGCGCCGGAAATGCTGGATTGCATGAGCCGTATCTACCCCGAGTTCGAGCGAATGCTTGGAATATCGTGTTATCATCCGATGCCGTTGGTGCGCATTTTTCCGGATGCGGGTTCAGCAAATAGTTGGGAGGAACGGGCAGAGTCGCCGGCATTACGTCCATACATGGATATGGAGGGTTCGACAGCAATCAGCGACACGTTCAATGTTCCACATGGTGTCGGTCATGTTCGTCATGCCGGCTGGCTTGATTTACCTTTACTGTTGGATAATGCCAAATCATTCATTGCAAAGCTGGGTCAGTACACGGAGCATAGCATCACACGCGAGGAAATAGGACAGTTGCTTGATCAGGGCGACTGGGTCATTCAATGCACGGGTTGGCGATTGACGGGTGATGATTTCGGTGATGACCTACCCTTGCGCGCCAACAAAGGGCAGTTATACACCTTGCACATTGAAGGTCTGGATGAGTCCTTTATGAGCAATTTCGGTCGATTCACGATTCCTTTAGGTGAGGGGAAATTCCGCGTTGGATCCACCTATGAGCACTACCCAAAGGATGCGTTACCGTCATCGTTTGCTGTTGAAATTTTAGCGGATACAAGTGAGGCTTTGAGCAAGCCATTTCAAGTGATCGATCACAAAGCAGGATTCCGTCCAACGACATCGGATCGCTCACCAATGCTAGGATTCCATCCTGTTCACAAGCGTTTGGGAATCTTTACCGGATTTGGTTCCAGAGGAGTAATGGCTGTGCCATATTGTACACAGCAGCTTTTGAATCACTGGATTGAAGGTGCGCAATTGCCCTTTGAGATCGACTGGAAGCGTTTTGAGGTCAGAAAGAAGGGTTAAGCCTTCGCGCCTTTATCAGCACCTGCAACCCCACCTTTCATCGTAGCAATATCGCGGTCAATGAAGTAGAGTGCACCCTTGTCGTTGCCAATCAAATTCAGTTGATCGATGATGTGGTGAGCAAGCGTTTCTTCTTCGATTTGCTCGCTTACGTACCACTGCATGAAGTTGTGGGTGGTGTAATCTTTTTCCTTCAAACACACATCAACCACATTGTTGATGGCTGCCGTAACGTTGTTTTCGTGGCTCAGCAGAAGTGCGAAAATGTTCTGCAGATTTTTGAATTCCTTGGCAGGCTCGCTGATTGCTGCAATAATGGCTTTTCCACCACGATCGTTCACAAATCGGATGAGCTTCAGCATGTGCATGCGCTCTTCGTCGCTGTGCGCGTAGAGAAACGCACTGGTTCCCGGATAACCATTGATTTCTGCCCAACAGGCCATGGCCAAATAGGCTTGTGAACTTTCGGCTTCGACTTTAATCTGATCGTTCAGTGCATTTTCTACTTTTTTGTTGAGCATATCCGTGTTTTTTGAGTGAAACAAATGTAGCGTGTAAAAAGTTGCAGTCTCATTCATTCGAGCCTTGAAAAAATGATAAAAACCGGTGAATCCATCAACATCAGGCCGTTGATTATCGCCCAAAATCTGACGGTATCAGTCTTCGCCTGAGAATAGCTTTGGAGGTTGATGTTCAGTTTGCGCCACATGCCAATTTTTCGTTTTGTACTGTTTGTATGGGCTTTGCTGTTTGCGATGAGCAGCAGCGCGCAGTCTATTCCGGACGACAATACGATGGCCATGATTCGCGCTAACTATTTGTATCAATTCGCAAGCAACAGTAACTGGCCATCGGAATGGAAGAAGGGTACATTCAACACGGCGATAGTTGGAAATCCGGAGGTATTCGAGATCATGGTTTCCAAGTATGCCGGTAAGCCAATCGGAAGCCAGGCGCTGAATGTCATCGGTGCCACGGAAATGACGGTTACTCCCCAGGTGCATGTGCTGTTTGTCGACCGATCGAAGAAAGCTGAACTAGCGAAGTACGTCAAGGAGTTTAAAGGGAAAAGCACCCTGATTGTTACGAATTGGGAAGGAGCGCTGGCTCAGGGTGCACACATCAATTTTTTGTCGATCGACGGTTCTATACGATTTGAGTTGAACAAAACGGCGATGACTGAAGCGGTGATCACACCCGGAATAAAAATCTTACAATGGGCAATAGAATAAATTGGCAGACATACATCGGCGTGGTGCTGTTGTGGTTTATTCAACTTGGAATGGCCGCTCAGGGTATGCCGTTGACGAACGAGGCGGCGAAGCTGTGTCAACAGAAATCGTATGCTGCTGCGCTGAAAAAAGCCGATGAGGCCATTCATTCGGATGCTGAATCACGCGATGCTTACACGTGGTATGTCCATGGTTTTGTGCACAAGGAAATCTACAAGGAAGAAGAGCTGGGTAATCGTCAAAGCACCCATCGCATGCAAGCAGAGGAATCGTTGTTGCGCGCTATGATGGCCGAAAATGCCGCTCGTCATGAAGAGATGATCAAGCTCGCATTGAAGTATCTGGCTTCAACGTATTACAACGATGCCTTGCAAAGCAGTCAGGTGATTTCCGGTGAAGGCGAATCGACTCCACGAAAACTATTTGCAGATTTTGAGCGCTTGATGAATGTTGCTGTTCCGGGTACGGATTTTTTGAGTTACCAAAAAGAATTAGAGAAATCATTGGGGCAGCATTATTTCGCCATGTGGCAGCGCGATACAGAAATTGCCAAATGGCGCGAGCTGGCTTCAAAACGGTATGAGTCAATTATAGCCATGGACAACACCGACAGTGATGCGTATTACAATCTGGCGGTCATTGATTACAACCGTGCTGTTTTCATGTATCGAAAACTGGGTCCTGATACGGATATGTTCGATGCCATAACGCTACAGGAAGAAGCATCTGCATTGATTCGCACTCGGGCACTCGTGAATATGGAGAAGGCCTATGCCCTTGCCCCGGAGAAAGGTGAAGTTGTGCGCGGCATCATGATGATGCACCGTGCATTGGATCATGAAAAGGATGTAGCGTATTTCAAAGCGGAGATAGAACGACTCATTAGCGAAGGAAAAATTAAGGCTGACCAACACAAGTAGTATTGAAATTGCGATTCCCCATAACAGCAAAGTTGACGCTAGGTTTTAGTGTCTTCGCCGTTGTGGTTATCGTCGCTTTTTACCACACCTGGGACACCTTGTCGAGAAGTCGCGAAATCAATCAGCGCATCAATACCATCTATGCGCCTTCTGTGAAGTTGTTGGAGGAACTGGATAATCACCTGGTCAAGGCCCAGCAGTTAATGAAGCAGTGGGTGACTGTGCAGCAACTTGAAGGAGATCCGGAGCGCATTGAAGCTATGACCTTGTGCACTCAAATTATTCCGACACAACTCAATCGAATAGATGCCCTATCAAAGAACTGGAGTGAGGAGCATCGCGCAATGAAGCTTCAGCTCTTCAATCAAGTGAATCAATTATTGACCGCTTATGCGGATGTGCGCGATTTATTACCGACATTCAACAGTTACTTCACGCTGGAATACAGAATGGACGCGGAATTCTACTTCATGGAAGGTGAGAGTGTTCCTCGGTCTTTGGATT
>CANHYZ010000197.1 GCA_947464885.1 Flavobacteriales bacterium | reverse complement strand
CGATATGCATCCTTTTATCTATTTCCAGTTTTAAGGGTCAATTTTCCGCGTCCCCTATAGCATTTGATTCTATTTTTGCTCTCCGCGTGCCACAGCAATTGGTCTGCGGAACAACCATTACACTATGCAACAAACGCAGACGAAACCGGGCAATGTATCCCAACTATTAAGTCAGCTGAATGAATCGGCAACCTTGGCCATGGCGCGATTGAGTCGCGAACTGGCGCAACAAGGACATCCCATTGTGAGCTTATCATTGGGCGAACCTGATTTTAATACACCGGAATTCATTAAAGATGCCGCCAAGAAGGCGTTGGATGATAACATCACCCACTATCCGCCCGTCAACGGCATTGTAGAAGTCCGCAAGGCGATTGCCGAGAAGTTTCAACGCGATAATGGTCTTACCTATACTGCCGATCAAATTGTGATTTCCACCGGCGCCAAGCAGGCCATCGCCAATACAATCTACGCGCTGGTGAATCCCGGTGATGAGGTGATTATGCCAAGTCCGTTTTGGGTAAGCTACGCCGAAATGGTGCGCCTCGTGGGCGGTATTCCCGTCATGTTGCCGGCAACTGTGGAGCATGATTTTAAAATTACAGCCGCCCAATTGGAGCAGGCTATCAATACCAAAACGAAGCTGATCATTTATTCTTCTCCCTGCAATCCCACCGGCTCGGTATACAGCCGCGAGGAGTTAGCCGCGTTCGCGGAAGTCATCTTGCGCAAGGAAGAACTTTATGTAATCAGCGATGAGATATACGAGCATATCAACTTCAGCGGAAAGACAGCGAGCATCGCGGCGATTCCGGGAATGATGGACCGCACCATCACGGTGAATGGCGTATCGAAAGCATTCGCCATGACGGGTTGGCGTATCGGATTCATCGGCGCGCCAAAATGGATTGCCGATGCATGCAATAAAATGCAGGGACAAATCACCAGCGGTGCTAACAGCATCGCGCAGATGGCCACCAAGGCGGCGATGGAAGCCGATCCGGAGGTCATCGCACCGATGATTGAAACCTTCCGGAAGCGCCGGGATTTGGTCTACACCCTGTTGAGTGAAATTCCGGGATTGAAACTCAATAAGCCGGAAGGAGCGTTTTACTTCTTCCCGGATGTTTCTTCTTATTTCGGAAAACGCAACGGCGATGATGTGATTCACAATGCAACGGATTTATCGATGTACCTGCTCAAGACAGAACATGTGGCCGTTGTTACGGGCGATGCTTTTGGTGATGCCGATTGTATTCGCATCAGTTACGCTACAGCGGAGGAAACATTAAAGGAAGCCCTCAAGCGCATTGCCCGCGGTTTGGCAACTTTGAAATAGAATAGTTTTAATGACAGCAAACGCAATCAACGAACTCTTTGAGAAATTCAATTCGCTCACCGCATTGATTGTGGGTGATGTGATGATTGATGCCTATTACTGGGGAAAAGTAGAACGCATTTCGCCCGAAGCACCGGTACCGATTGTACAAGTGCAACAGCGCGAAAATCGCTTGGGAGGCGCAGCCAACGTGGCGCTCAACGTAAAGATGCTAGGAGCAAAGGCCATCATTGCTTCTGTAGTTGGTGATGGAAGCAAGGGCGATATTTTTCGTTCAACCCTGAAGGAAAATGGATTCACCACGGAAGGCATCATTGATTCGCCGGAGCGCATGACCACGGTGAAAACCCGCGTCATCAGTCAGGGACATCATCTGTTGCGCATCGATGAAGAACATACCAATCCGCTGTCATCGACCGATGAACGTCATCTGCTCGATTGCATTCGTGCGATTTTGGAGCGTCAGAAAATCGATGTCATCATTTTTGAAGATTATAACAAGGGCGTTCTCACCGAGAAGGTGATTACGCAAGTGCTCGCTTGGGCGGCCGAACGTTCTATTCCAACGGCCGTAGATCCAAAGAAGGAGAATTTTTTCGCATACAAGGGAGCGTCACTATTCAAGCCTAATTTGAAAGAATTGCGTGAAGGAGTCAAGATGGAGTTTGATAAGAATGATTTCAAACAGCTGCAACACGCTATTCTCAAGTTGGAAGAGTCGCTCAAGAATAAGGTGACGATGGTCACACTTTCTGAGTTGGGTGTTGCGACAAAATCGATGGACGGATTTCACCACGAAAAGGCACACCCGCGAGAAATACTGGACGTCAGCGGTGCAGGCGATACCGTTATCAGCGTGGCTGCGTTGGCCATGGCCGCCGGTGCAGAGCCCGAAACATACGCGGCACTGTCAAACATTGCCGGTGGTTTGGTTTGCGAGAAGGTAGGCGTAGTGCCGATTGACAAAGAATTGCTTCGACATGAAGCGCTGATAAAAATGATTGACGAACAAATAGTGCTCTAATTCTGTTTACACCGAGTGCAAGAAGTAAAACCGTATTCCTCGCAGGGAGAGAAGAAGCAGCAGGTTGCTGAGATGTTCAATAACATTTCGCATTCCTACGATTTCCTGAATCACTTTTTTTCATTGGGTATTGATGTGTTGTGGCGTAAAAAGGCCATCCGCATCTTAAAGAAAAAGCATCCGAAACTTATTCTGGATGTAGCCACCGGTACGGCTGATTTCGCTATAGAAGCCATTCGCATGAAAATCCCGGATGCCAAGGTAATCGGGGTGGATATCAGTGCCGGTATGCTCGACGTTGGTCGTAAGAAAATCAGTAAGCGCGGTATGGACAACCAAATCGTGTTGCAGCTCGCCGATTCAGAGCAGTTGCCATTTGCCGATGGTCATTTCGATGCCTTCACGGTGGCATTCGGCGTGCGTAATTTTCAAAACCTGAGTCGTGGCATGAGTGAAATGCTGCGCGTTTTGAAACCGGGCGGAACGGGCATCATCATCGAGTTTTCACGCCCGACAACCTTTCCGATCAAACAACTCTTCACCTTTTATTTCAAATACGTCATGCCGGGCATCGGTAAGCTCGTGTCCAAAGACAGCCGGGCTTATACCTATTTGCCGGAGTCGGTGGATGCATTTCCGGCAGGAAAAAAATTCACGGATTTGATGGAAAGCCTTGGTTACAAAGAATGCCGATGCATTCCCTTAAGCGGTGGTATAGCCAGTATCTATATCGGCGTAAAATGAGGGTGGAAGTCTTGCCATCGGTCCTTTCAGGCAGGGTTGCGGCACCAGGTAGTAAGAGCGACGCGCAGCGCATCGTCGCTTGTGCCTTGTTGGCTAGAGGAAAGACCGTTATCAGAGCTTTTCCGGATAATGATGATTGCAACGCAGCGTTGCAGGTTGCACAGGATCTCGGTGCTGTTGTTACCCGAACGGGTGATGTGGTGACGGTGAAAGGGGGATTTCCCCAGGCGTTTGCTTCAGGCATTCGCAATCCGAAGAATACAATTGATTGTGGAGAATCGGGACTTGCCTCGCGCATGTTCATGGCTATCGCGTCTCTATTTGATGAGCCGATTACCATCAAGGGTCACTCGACGCTGCTGGATCGGCCATTCGATGATTTGCTGGATGCCTTGAGCGGCAATGGTGTTCGTGTTGAAAGCGTGGATGGTTGTTTGCCCATTACCGTGTGTGGCCCTTTGCGCGGAGGTACAATCTCCTTGAATGCATCGGTTTCGTCGCAGTATTTAACAGGCCTTTTGATTGCAGCATCACGTGCTGCAGAACCGACTACCATAACGGTTGCGGATTTGAAGAGTAAGCCCTACGTCGGACTTACGGTTCAAATACTGCGTCGATTCGGTGTAGATATCACGCACAATGACGGCTTCAGTGAATTTCACGTACAGCCCAAGGCTATCACAGGAGTAGATATTACGGTTCCAGGCGATTGGAGTGGCGCTGCGTTCTTGCTCGTGGCGGGTGCGCTGTGTGCTGAAAGTGGTATTACCGTCGATAACCTCGATAGTGAATCAGCTCAGGCTGATCGCGTCATTCTTGACGTCTTGAAACTGGCAGGCGTGCGTGTAGAGATTGCTGAATCTTCCGTTTCAGTGTGGGAGTCAGAAATCCAAGCCTTCGAGTTTGACGCAACCGATTGTCCGGACTTGTTTCCGCCACTTGCGGTATTGGCGGCTTTTGCTAATGGCGTTTGTGTTATCAAAGGCGCCGGTCGATTGATGCACAAGGAGAGCGATCGTGCCAAGGTGATACAGCAGGAATTTGCCAAGGCGAGCGTGCGTATTGTGGTTCGCGATGATGAAATGAAGATCTATCCTTCCGCCATCCGAAGAGCAGAGATGTTGTCGCACCGCGATCATCGCATTGCCATGGCCGCTGCGGTGATGGGCTTGGCCGGCGATCACGTGACCGTTAAACAGGCTGAGTCAGTTTCTAAGTCTTTCCCCGGGTTTTTTGCTAGTCTGACTGCTCTCCAAGCGCGTATTCAAATCGTGAATTGATTTCGGTTGATTCAGGTTTCAACGGTATATTCGCCAAGCGTTTATTAGCCCGCGAATCAACGAAACATGCAATTTTCCGCATCACAAATCGCCGGAATGTTAAATGGTGAAGTTGTCGGTAATCCCGAAGTCACCGTGTCATCGCTCGCCAAAATCGAGGAAGGCAAACCCGGAGCATTGACTTTTTTATCTAATCCGAAATACACGGAATACATTTATTCTACCGGTGCATCCGTTGCTATTGTTGCTGCGGATTTTACTCCTGAAAAAACGTTGCCAGCGCAGTTGACGCTTATCAAAGTTGCAGATCCTTACGCTTGTTTTGCGAAGTTGCTCGAGGCCTATAATCAATTGAGACAGCCACAAGCGGGAATTAGCAAATTGGCGCATGTGAGCGCTAGTGCGGTTGTTGCCGATGAAGTGTATATGGGTGAGTTTGTCTCTGTTGGTGAGCGAGTATCGATTGGAAAGGACTGTAAAATTTATCCTCAGGTGTACATCGGTGACGGTGTTAGAATCGGTGAAGGCACAACAGTGTATCCGGGTGTGAGAATCTATGCCGATTGTGTTGTGGGTAATCATTGCACACTGCACAGTGGAGTGATTATCGGTGCCGACGGTTTTGGCTTTGCGCCCAATGCGG
>CANHYZ010000196.1 GCA_947464885.1 Flavobacteriales bacterium | reverse complement strand
CCCATTCGCATGAAGTGTTGTTGAAAGTTGCTGTTTCCCAGCACTCAGTTGCCGGACGAGCATCTTGCTCACCGGTTACAACCCATTCGCATGAAGTGTTGTTGAATGTTGCAGTTTCCCAGCACTCGGTTGCCGGACGAGCATCTTGCTCACCGGTCACAACCCACTCGCATGTCGTCGAGTTCCATGTTGCTGTTTCCCAGCAGTCGATGGTCGGCTGTGTCGGTTGATCAGGAGCTGCATTGATTACCGCAGTAGCAGTAGCTCGGCAGTTCTTGCTGTCCGAAACACTGTAGGTGTAGCTGCCAGCAGTCAATCCGCTTGTAGCAGGGTTGATTGCACTGTAGGTGAGTGTGCCTGTACCACCGCTTGATGCGAGAACCACGCTACCGGTTTGTCCGAAGCATACCGGTTGTTGCGGGGTGGCGGTAATGGTTGGTAAACCAAGGATGGTTACCGGAATATTCGCTCTATTCGTGCTGATACACGTTGAAGATGGACCCTCTGCAACCTGATACGTGAAGTTGCCGACTACATCCGTTGCAGGAATAATCGACGGCTGAGCAGCTGGATTGCCTGGTGCATAATAGAAAAGGGTATAAGAAGCATTGCTCGGTGTTGCATTCAACGCAGCAGCCGGAGCGTTTTGGCAATATTCCAATGTGCCTGCAGCGACCGATGGCACCGAAGTGATTGTAGTCACAGCAATGGTGAAGGTGAGCTGACATCCGCCTCCGGGCAGTTGAGCCTTGTATGTAGTAGGGCCTGCAACATTCGGGAATGGATTGGCAATGGTGTATTCAATTGTTCCTGCAGTATTGAAGAAACGTGTACCGGCCGGATAGAAGCCGAGTACTTCCGTAATGCTGATAGGGGTGGTGCGATTACAATAAGAGAAATCGCGGACGTTATCTCCTGCAGGGCAATTGGCAGCAACCCATGCAGTGGAATTGATGGCAATCTCGAATGGTCCGGTTACAGGTACTGTTGAACAACCATCCACCGGAGAGAAACCTACGTAGAATGGTTGGTCATTCACGGCAATGTTGGTGTTTGCGCCAACACCTGAAATGGTTCCGTCGATGTCAACGCTTGGTGCAGCGCAATTGAAGTTGCGGTATAACTCGCAATCTTCACTTACGCGGAGTGTAAACACGACTTCTCCCAAAACCTGGTTGGGATTGGCAGGAACCGGCAAGGTACCGAAGTTCCAAACGAGTGTTCCATTGGCGCCTAATTCTACGTCTACAAATGGCGATGTTGAAGAGGTTGCCGGCGAGAATGCAGTTCCCGTGCTATTGAGGTAAGTCACCGCTGCGTATGGAAGTGGGATTTCGAGTCGGGCATTGTTGACCGGCTCGTTTCCTTTATTGCGTATTTGAACTTTGTAGGTCACGAGATCTCCGGGCACAACAGTGAGGCTTGGAGATGATGTCGGAACGCCATTAACGGAAACCGTGGAGAGGAATCCTTCAATGATGGGCTCGTATGCATCAATCGCAACACAAATAGAATAGATAATATAGGTGTCTTGTGTGGAGGTATAGCGGAACTTGGTGTTCGACTGCCCGTTTGTGATAACACTATTAGAAGGATTGGGGATATTGAACATGCTGACATCCATCCCCGTATTATTAAGCAAATTCGGGTTGCGAGGATTTCCACCGGTAAATATTGAACTATTGAAAAAGTTGACAGTTGCATTTCCGCCATGGTTGAGCAGCTGCCAAGTTGATGTGTTTAGCTTTTGTATTTCAAACTTATCTCCGTCAATCGATACGTCACCTTCACCGGCCATCAATCCCAGCTTAGCATTAACCGGTCCGGCAAGAGCAGAATTGAAACCGGATACAGGCAATTCGAAACTTAAATCCTGGTTACCATCCATGAAAGCGTAACCATCGAAAATGGTCACGTCGCGCTTCTTCATCAAAGGGTTTTCATACACCACTACCAAACCCCATCCGCCATAGTAGCCTGTTGAGCGGCCGTTACCGGTGGTGAGCGCCATATCGGCTGCCCAATATTCTCCCAAACCACACGCTTGAACTTGTGAAGTTACTTCGGTGAAAGCCGTGTACATATAGTTATCACCTGAACCCGGATAACGGATGTTTGAAGGGGTTGCGGTGTAAGTAGTGTAAGCGCTCTGGCCCGGTCCACGGAACTTGATTGTGCGCTTTTGCAGCTCGGTGGGATCCGTTGGATTGTCCGTTGGATCATAGGTTCGCGCAGACCAATACAAACCCGCAAAGAGGATATTGCTGCATGTAGGTACCGCGCCATTTTCGTTGGAAAAAGTCAAGGTAGAGGAAGACGAATTATTCGTTGACGAAATGCCGTCGGTATCTACTTTAATCATTGCATTGTTACTATTCGAGCCTGTGTTCGAATAGCTCTGCAGTGTCAGATTGGTATTACCAATCATGGTGAAGTCACCGTTGACGCTGTAGACGGTTTGCGTTGGGGTAAACGCCGAAGTGCGTTGCGTGAAAGGCACGCGCACTTGAGCTTGCGTTACTATGGCAGCAAGCAATAGCATGCTGAACGTCAGCAGGCGTTGTGTGAAGTGTAAAATCTGTTTCATTGGATGAATGAAGGTTAAGAATGTAGTGGCTGTTATTCGGGAATGGAGATAGCGTAGTATGATGTCACTCCTGCAGGTAGGCTGCCAATCGCGAGGGATGCGGCATCAGATGCAGAGATGTCGTAAGAAAATAGGAGAACTACGCTGGTTAAACTCTCCAAGTCGTTCAATGCGCTTACATTGATTCCTGAAGCCGTTTGCGTTGCACTCTCGAAGCGAACCACAGCCGTATGCACACCATTCAATGAGGCTTCAGAAAAATTGACACCGGCGAAGTTTGTTGCGCTTACATCGAGCTTCACAGCCGAACCTTCTCCGGCAATTTGCAAATTGCCGTCATTCACATATGCAGTGGTTTGAAGGCTGTAAACCGACTCCGACAACGCATCATTCCCGCCTGCGATAACCGCCGCGAGATCCTGATGGCCTTGTGCCATGGCTGTGTGTGTTAAAAGTGAAACGATAGCCACGGCTATCCAACGGGTGTTGTGAATACGCATGATAGTGCTGCGCATAAGGGTAGAGATTAACCTGCTCATTGATTTGGTTTTTGGTAGATGTTTAGTTGGCTTTAGTCCGCATAATTTTATCGGCGGGCGAAAATAAGACATCATTTAGCTTGAAACATCACTAAATGATGAACTTTTTTCGATTGGTCGACAAAAATGAGAATTCGGGATTCCGATTTTTTTGATATATCTCAAGAAATCAGGTGAGAGATGTGCGTCAGATAACGGTTTTTGGTCATAGGGCAACCTATTGGTCGTTGCCAAAATTTTTTTCAGCCAAGCCGGCTGAATATTAACGAAATGTTAACGAATCCGATTTTAGCGAATAGTACTAAAGCCTAATGGACAGGGGGAGTTCGGCTTCGCTCACCGACCCGCGCAGTCGATTGGCGGTCCCCGAGCGTAGTCGAGGGGGGGTTACTTCATCTGCGCATCCACCACCGCAATGCGAATCATATTAAGAATCTCCCGCACGCTGCATCCCATCTGAAGAATGTGGTAGCTCTTGCGCATTCCCAAAAGCACCGGCCCCGTCACTTCAAGCTCTGCGATTTCCTGCAGAAGTTTGTAGGAGATGTTTCCGGACGCAAGGTTCGGGAAGATCAGGGTATTCACCTTTTGTCCTTTCAAGCGACTAAACGGAAAGTTCTCGTTGAGCATAGCGCTGTTCAACGCAAAATTGGCTTGCAACTCACCGTCCACAATCAAATTGGGGTGCTCCTTATGCAGTATGGCCACCGCTTTAGCCACTTTTTCAGCTTCTTCTCCTTCGGCAGAACCGAAGTTCGAATAACTGAGCAAGGCGATACGCGGAACAATTTTCATTTTCGAAATAGACTCCGAAACACGCAATGTGATTTCTACCAAATCTTCGGCAGACGGATTGACGTTCACCGTGGTATCGGCAAAAAACAGCGGACCTTGTTTTGTTTCTACGATGTACATACCGCAGACTTTCTTCACGCCAACAGCGGGACCGATGGTTTGCAAGCCGGGACGAATGACGCGGCTGTAGTTGCGCGTCATACCACTGATGAGCGCATCGGCCATTCCCATTTCCACCATCATAGCGCCGAAATAGTTGCGGTCGCGCATGGTGCGAATGGCTTCTGTTTCTGTAAAGCCTTTGCGCATGCGCTTGCTAAACAGACGAGCACCGAATTCTTCACGCGTCTTCAGCCATTGGTCTGAACGAGGGTCAATGATCTGTGCGCTGTGCAAGTCCAATTCATGCTCATCGAGCATGCGACGGATTTTCTGCTCGTCACCAAGCAGAATCGGATACGCCACTCCTTCGTCATAGGCCTGCTGGGCTGCTTTGAGGATCTTGTAGTTGTCGCCTTCGGCAAAAACCACGCGCTTGGGATCTTTACGAGCACGCTCGGCAATACTGCGCGTGAGCACATTATCACGGCCCATGCGCTTTTGCAATTCAGCGCTGTATGCATCCCAGTCGTCAATAGTGATGCGCGCTACGCCACTGTCAATCGCGGCTTTGGCTACCGCCGACGAAACGACCGCAATCAATCGCGGATCCAGTGGCTTGGGTATGATATAGTCTTTTCCGAAACTAAGGTTCTTCAGGTTATAAGCCTCAATTACTTCTTCGGGAACAGGATGGCGCGCCAGCTCAGCGAGTGCATGAACGGCAGCCAGTTTCATTTCATTGTTAATGCAGCGCGCGCGCACATCGAGTGCACCGCGGAAGATGAAGGGAAAGCCCAGCACATTGTTCACCTGATTGGGATGATCGCTGCGGCCGGTTGCCATAATAATGTCTTCACGCGAAGCAATGGCAATGTCATAAGCGATTTCAGGATCGGGATTAGCCATGGCAAACACAATCGGGTTCGAGGCCATTGTGCGCAGCGTATCGGGCGTAATGAGGTTGGGTTGCGACAGACCTAAAAACACATCCGCACCATTCAATGCATCCGCCAACGATGCGTAT
>CANHYZ010000195.1 GCA_947464885.1 Flavobacteriales bacterium | reverse complement strand
CTTGCACCAGCGCACGGTTTCGTCTTCAAGCTGTGCGAGAGGAACCACTTTATTTACCATACCCATGGCTTCGGCTTCTGCCGCGGTGTATTGTTCGCAGAGGAACCAGATTTCACGGGCTTTCTTTTGACCGACGTGGCGGGCGAGATAGTTCGATCCGAAGCCGGCATCGAAGCTTCCCACTTTCGGACCTGTTTGTCCGAAGCGTGCATTGTCGGAAGCCAAGGTAATGTCGCAGACCACGTGCAGCACGTGACCACCGCCAATAGCGTATCCGTTAACCATGGCGATAACAGGCTTTGGCATTTCGCGGATGCGCTTGTGAAGATCGAGTACATTCAAACGAGGTACACCGTCTTCACCGATGTAGCCGCCAACACCCTTCACATTCTGATCGCCTCCGCTGCAGAAGGCTTTGTCGCCTTCGCCGGTGAGCACGATCACAGCGATGTCGCTGCGCTCACGCGCGATGTCCATCGCTTCGATCATCTCCATGTTGGTTTCGGGACGAAAAGCGTTGTAGACCTGCGGGCGGTTGATGGTAATCTTGGCGATGCCTTCGAAGTATTCAAACCGAATGTCGGTGTATTCTTTTATGGGGGTCCAGTTTCTCATAGTCATGCTGTGTGTGGTCAATAACAATCGGCGGCGAAAATAGTTATGAATAGGGGTGAGGGGTGAGGGAATAGCGGGTTCACCCTCCAAACGCCCCAAGCACCTGGCTGATGAATCGCGGTATGGAGGAGGGCACTACCAAGGCAACGAAAGCGATTCCAAATAAGGCGCCCCAGATATGGGCGTCGTGAGCGATGTTGGAGCGCACATTGCGCTTCATGAAATGTTCAAGCAGGAAGAAGACAAACACGCCGATAAAGGCGGGCATGGGAATGAAGAAAAAGGCAATTTCATTGAGGGGAAATAAGATCATGTAGGCCATGAGCAAGGAACTCACTCCACCGCTGGCACCGACAGATTCACATCCGTAATTATCGCCGTGCTTGCGCATGGAAGGCAGGGTAGCGGCCACACCGCCAAGCACATAGAGCGCGATAAAGAGTATTCCACCCTGTTGTGCTCCCCAGGTTGCACGGAAAATGGATTCCAGCACTCGTCCAAACGAATAGAACACGAACATGTTCAGCGCCAAGTGCATCACATCGGCGTGAACGAGCATGTGCGAAAACAAGCGATAGTATTGTTTGTTGTGTTTTACACGATACGGGCTGTGCAAGAGTTTTTCAAACAACGCGGATTGCTCAAAGGCACGCCACGACACAAGGACGGTAGCAGCGAGTATAATAAAGGTGATAGGAGTAGTGCTCATAAAAAGATAAGATTAACTAGAGTGATCGGCAACGATAATCCATTGACCGGCTTGCTTTTTCCACAGCAAACTGTAATGACCGGCCAGGGTGTCAGCCGTTCGAAACAATTCCCATTTACCAATCACATAGGCCGAAGAGTCGCCCGTTAGTTCCATTGATAAGTTGGTGAATTGCAACCGTCCCATTGCTTCAGAACCGGGATAGCTTTTCTTGTAATTGTCCAATGTGGCCTGCCAGCCATAGGTGATGCCACGCTTACCAATGAAGCGCAGTGAATCGCTCGCCCAATAGCCTGTCATGAATCCGTCGATATCGCCGCGATTCCAGGCTTGCTGCTGGTTATCCATAACCTGCTGAATGGCGGCTATCTCAGTGTTTGCATTGACTTTGGTTGGTTGCGAATGACACGCCGACAACAAGCCTACAAGTGCAAAAGCAAGGATGTGTATTGTTTTCATGCAATTAAGTTCGTCCAAGGTGTTCAAGTGCTGCGGTGGGCCAATCTTCTGCTGCCTTGAGCAGCGCATCGGCATGCGTCATCAGCAAATTAAAGTCAATCATGCAGTCGGCCTCCGTAATCATGGCGTTTTTTTCCATGTCCATATCCTTCAGGACCTTCATAATGGCCGGCATATCGGCATATCCGAAACTAAGCTTGTATCGGTCTTTTACGGGAAGCACTTCGATTGAGGCTTCATCGATGCACAACTTAGCGGTTGTTTTGTAAGCATCGATCAGTCCGCCTGTTCCGAGCTTTGTTCCGCCATAATAGCGCACCACCGCAATGAGGATATTGGTGAGTTCCGCCGATTGTATCTGCCCGAAAATGGGCTTGCCTGCCGTGCCTGAAGGTTCGCCATCGTCGTTGATGCGGTAGCGACCATAATCCCATCCCAGTCGCCAGGCGTAGCAAACGTGCGTGGCATTATGGTGTTCCTTCCACAAGGCATCGATGAGCCCCTTCACTTCATCTTCCTCACGCACGGGGTAGGCATAGCCCAAATGCCGACTTCCCAATACTCGGTATTGAGCGGTTGTCGGAGCTGCGATGGTGCGGTAGGTCGACAATCAGGAAATAGGATTCATCATCACACTGAACACGGTGATGCTGTTGGGGTCACGATCGAAATAGAGCTTATCGAGCGCGCCTAAGATGTTCTTAGCGCGGAAGTAGGATGTATGCAGTAGGTTTTCACCCTTGAGGTTCCATTGAATGGTGAAACTACTCTCGGCCTCCTTGTAGCTCTTCACGTAATCGAGCATTTGCTTCAACACATCGGTGCGTGTTTCGCCATTGCAGGTATGAAAAAGGAAACTCTGATTGTGCATCGGGTTGATGGTGATCAAACGTAAAAGCACTCCTCCGGGAGCATCTTCAAACTGAAAAATCAAGCTGTTTTGGCCAAGCCCGATGTACTTCCCAATCTCCGCCTGCAGTTGGGCCTGCTCTATGTTTTTGTCAACAGTCATACTGCAAACTTAGTTATTAATGTCATCAACAGCTCATCCGGCCATAACGCCGCACATATGAAAGAGCATGCGTGCACCGACATTGCCGTTCCAGTCATCATCACCCGGAGCCACTTCAACTAAGTCAAACCCGATGATGGTTTTGCCGTGACGGCGCAAAGCGGAAAGCAGGTACGTGGCTTCATCGAACCACAGTCCGCCGGGGACGGGAGTTCCCGTATTGGGGCAAAGCGTAGGGTCTAGTCCGTCGATATCAAAGCTGATATGTACTTTTTGCGGAAGCTTGCTAATGATTTCATCGACCTGTTGTGACCACGTTTTACCGGTGAAACGTTCGCGCTGAATAGCAGCATTAGTGAAAACATGTACACGATTCTTTTCCTTATCGGCGACTTCCTTTTCTTCCGCACAGAAATCGC
The DNA here is from genome assembly GCA_947464885.1 of Flavobacteriales bacterium. Classification (GTDB taxonomy): domain Bacteria; phylum Bacteroidota; class Bacteroidia; order Flavobacteriales_D; family Sanyastnellaceae; genus JAIBBG01. The sequence continues at coordinate 1,851 of CANHYZ010000195.1, read as the reverse complement.
GGATACCCACTTGAACGAGCGACGTTATCTGCGGCAAGTGCAGTGCATTGTACATGATGGATGCGTGGGAATACGTAAAGCCTTCGTATGCGATACGCAGGTCCTTGTGCGCATCGATGTGCAGAATACCAAACGACTCATGACGTTTGGCTTGAGCACGGAAATAACCCAGTGGAGTAGAGTGGTCGCCTCCGACGAGTCCGACGAGCTTGCCGGCATCCATCCAATGGCTGACTTGTTGTTCCACCCATTGGTTCATGCCTTCACAAGCGGCATTGATTTCAGCTTGAAGGGCTTGAGCTTCGGCGTTATTGGGAACATCAACGCCGTCTTCCCACATATCAATGATTTGAGCGGCCTTTTGCTTGAGGTCAACGCTGCGCAGAAGCATATCTTCCGGCATGTCGACCATGCCGATACCGCGTTTCCACAGTTCGGGAAACTCCGCATGGTAGAGGTCGACCTGAAAACTGGCTTCCAAGATGTGACCGGGACCGGCGCTGGTTCCTGCGCCATAGCTGGTGGTTACTTCCCACGGAACGGGAATGAGTACGATATCACACTCTTCATTGCTGAAGGGTAGGCCATAGATATTCGCGTCTTTCAATCCCGCTGAATTGGGATTAAACGCAGCAATTTTCTCCTGTTTGTTCATGGGCGCGAAAATAATACGCTCCTCTCGCCGATGAAACGACTACTGACATATCTCTAACAATGAGTCGATGGCTTAGAATCGGTAGAACCAAGAGCACATGGGAAATGGTGCTGAAATCGTTTCGCCTTTGTCGCGCACCAAAATACCGGCAAGCGAGAATTGAAAGGCCTTGCGCTCATCGCGCTGAAAACGCATTCCGGGCATGATAAAAACTGCGCTTGAATAGGACTTGCGCATGACGACTTCATGTCTGTATAAACCATTGGATACGAGATACACTGGTTCTTGCAAGGTGACCGGAGGTAATTCTTCCCCGTACTCATGGGTGAAAAATCCGACCATCGAATCAAATACAAAGCTGGCCTTTGCGCCGATACGAGCTATACCGCCGATGGAAAACATGGGGCCTCGCACAGGCTTAGGAAGGCCCATAAAAGGTGAAACACTCAGGTATTGGGAACTACTATCTTCCACTACGAACGCGTGGTCATAATTCTCTTTGCCTCCGCCTCTGTACATAAAATAACCACCTGCAACAGTAATGTTATTCAGACGATTCCCCAGCGTGACGTTGGCAAATGCCAAGTTGCCGAAACCGCGAAAACTCTGGATGTAGCCCGATGTAGCGGCAAGATTACCAATGGAGAAATTGACGTTTGGGTTCTTGGTCGGAATCGTGAACTTGGCCGCTAGGACTAAGGGACTTCCAATCCAAGTAGTCATCAAACCGACAGAAAGTCGATTGGTAACAGCTACATGCACTTCAGGTCCATAGAGGTTGAGCATGGCATAATTCTCACCTTTCTTAATCTCCAGAGCGTTTGTAGTGAAGGTATAGCGCGTGGTGAATGGACCTTCATTGCGAAACTCACCTTGTACAATCTGCTTTTCGTTTTCCACTGTCTTCATGCTGCGGATATCCATCTTCTGGATAATCATCAGCCCCATCCTTTCGGTATTCATTTTAACTTCACGACCGTCATCGCTTTGAATCGTGCCAATGTATTCATTACCATTGGTGAGCACCACAGCTACGCGTTTTTGATCTTGCGCGTTCATCACGGCTGATGCCAACATGATGAGAAAAAACAGGAAATATCTCATGTGTTTAGGTGTTTATAGTGGCGAATGTAAAACGATTCTATCAATGAGTAAAAAAGGATCATGTGATAGGGGTCAGGGGTGAGGGGTGAGGG
>CANHYZ010000194.1 GCA_947464885.1 Flavobacteriales bacterium | reverse complement strand
TTGATCCTTCAGTTGCGGGTGAAGGTTCGTATTATGTGTATTGGGATAATCCTTCCGGTTGCAAGGATTCCATCTACGTTACAATAGAGAAACAGGTTGAGCCGCTCATCACGGGCATTCAACCGCAATACTGCACTCAGGATTATGAAGTCGCCTTCATTACGACTCCTTTTGGCGGACTGCTGTCCGGATCATTGGCGCAAACCACGTTTAATCCATCGCTGTTAGGTGAGGGCGAATACGAGGTTATTTATAAGGTGATTCCGGACATTTGTCCTGAAGTATCCGATACAGCCAATTTTGTTGTTTATCCTCCTATTTCGCTCCAGCCGCTGACCGCCACGGTGAACCCGGTGTGTTATGAGGAAACGTCCACTATTGCTGCAGTAGTTAGCGGTGGTTTTCCTGAAAATGATCTGACTTATGCCTGGAGTAATGGCGGGCCAAACGCAGCCAGCAATAGTTCGGCCTATACCGAGACTACCACTGTAACCTTATTGGTGGATGACGGTTGTTCAACACCGCAAATCGACAGCATTGAAATTGAGATTTACCCGCGCTTCCAATATGTGACGATTACCAGCGACACCTTGTGTCCGGGTGAAGAAGGGTTTATTGACTTAACCATTACCCCTAACGACACCTATTTGGTTACTTGGAATGGTGATACGGGAAATCCGGGCTATTATGAGGATGACGCGGGAACTTCTGTTGAGATTTCCATCACCGATGATAACGGATGTCAGCGCGATACCATCGTTGATATTCCGGCATTCTCTGCGCCGGATGCAGCATTCTCGGTAACGCCTGATGACGCGTGTATTGCCTTTGAGAATATTGGAAACATCGCCTTTCAGGATAGCTCCTCGAATGCCGTCAGCGGCACATGGTATTTTGGTGACGGCACTACAGCCGAATTGACGCCCGGTGAGGAGATTCCGCATGTGTATGATAATGCGGGATTGTATACCATTGGTCTCACCGTGGTCAATGAAGGTGAGTGCGTAGACTCTACTTCATTTCAATTGTGCATACTTCCTCCGGATCCCGTTTTCGTTCCGGATATTTTCTCTCCCAACGACGACGGTAAAAACGATACACTCTATGTAAGAGGGCTATTGATAACCCGTCTGGAGTTTAGGGTTTATAACCGTTGGGGTGAAGTCGTATTTGAAACTTCCTCTCCCAACAAAGGCTGGGATGGTCAGCTCCGCGGAGCTCCTGCACCATCGGGAAGTTACTATTATACGTTGTCGGCTACCATTGGAACAGCCGCCCGCGTTGAACGTGTTGGTGAAGTAGTCTTAGTCAGATAATTGAATAGAAAGACATGAAAAAACGATACCTCATTTTAGTGTTGGCGGTGGTAGTGATGTTTACGGATTCACTGTCCGCTCAAGACATTCATTTTTCACAATATACCAATTGCCCGCAGTTGTATAATCCGGCCCTGACCGGCCAGTTCGAGACGATGTTGAAGGGCACGCTGTTGCATCGTCGTCAGTGGCGAGGCATTGGATCGGGATACACAACAAGCGGAGTGGATGCGCAGTACAAGCTCTTGAGCATGTACAACGACAACTATTTTGGATTTGGCTTGTTGGTGCTTCAAGACGATGCCGGTAAGGCGCAGATGGGAACATTGATGGTGCGTGGTTCGGCCGCCTATAATCTGGTAGCCACTGATAACGACTTGTTCTCGTCCGGAGTTCAAATTGGCTTTGAACAACGCAGCATCAATTTTGACGGATTGGCTTGGGATTCTCAGTTCGATGGTGTAGCCTATGATCCATCACTGGATGATCGCGAGCGTTTCATCACAACTACTCGCAGTTTCATTGACATTGGTGCAGGCGCTCATTGGAAGCACCGTGACAAGAAGCGTTTTGATTTGGGCTATTCTATTTTCCACGCCAATCAGCAGATTACGATGATCGCCCGCGGTGATGATCGTGTGCGCCTGCGTCAGGTGTACAAAGCGGCGTGGATTAAACGCTATGAGCACATTGATATGCGCTATGATGCGCTTGTGCAACGTCAGGGCGGTTCGAATGAAGTCAACATTGGTGTGACGTGCGAATACCGCATTGGCGAAGAATCGAAGTATACCAATGTGAAGACGGCAAGTCTTGCACGTGCGGGTGTTTTCTACCGGTGGAAGGATGCTATTTCGCCGTATATCGGATTTGAGTACAAGCGATTTGCAGCCATCAGTTTCGGTTATGATATCCGATTGGCAAAAATGCCTTTTACCAATGGTATTGCGGGCGGACCAGAAATTTCACTGACCTATTTGGGTATGCCTGAGCGCAAGCGCATGAAGGTTATCAAGTAAATTATCGCAATCAGCCTTGCGCTGTCAATAATTTCCTGAACGCACACATTTGTTGTGTCCATAGATGATGTTCTTTGAAGCATAAAATTAGATTATGGCTTCATTTGAAATTATCGGTGGCAAGAAACTCAGTGGTGAGGTAATCCCACAAGGTGCCAAGAACGAAGCACTGCAGATTGTTTCTGCTGTGCTGCTCACTCCTGAGCGCGTTACCATTTCCAACATACCCAACATTCGCGATGTCATGAAGCTCATCGAGCTTCTCCAGGAGATGGGAGTTGACGTAACGAAGATTGATGATCACACCTACGCTTTCGAGGCGAAGAATGTGAATTTGGAATACCTGCTTACGGATGATTTTAAAAAGAAGGGCGGTGCATTGCGAGGATCCATCATGATCATCGGTCCGCTGCTAGCGCGCTTTGGAGTGGCTTACATTCCGGAGCCAGGTGGCGACAAGATTGGTCGTCGTCCCGTTGATACGCACCTTCGCGGCTTTGAGGCGCTGGGAGCCACTTTCGAGCACCTGAAAGAGGAACGTTTCTACAAAATCAACGCTAAGAATCTGAAGGGCACGTTTATGCTGCTGGATGAAGCTTCGGTTACCGGTACAGCCAATATCGTGATGGCGGCATCATTGACCAAAGGCGAGACTACCATCTACAATGCCGCCAGTGAGCCATACCTGCAGCAGCTCTGCAAGATGATCAACCGCATGGGTGGAAAAATTTCCGGTATAGGTTCGAATAAACTCGTCATCGAAGGTGTGGATAGCCTCGGTGGCACAGAGCACCGCATGCTTCCGGATATGATTGAGATCGGAAGTTTCATTGGTCTGGCGGCAACCACGCAGTCGGAGATTACCATTCGCAATTGTTCTATCCCTGATTTGGGAATCATTCCATCGGTTTTCCGTAAGATGGGAATCGAGATGGAATTCCGTGGTGATGATATTTATTTGCCGGCTCAGGATTCATATAAGATTCAAAACCTCATCGATGGTTCCATTCTGACCATTCGCGACGGTATTTGGCCTGCGTTCACACCCGACCTTATTTCCATTGCACTGGTGACCGCCACGCAAGCAAAGGGCAGCGTGCTCATCCATCAATGGATGTTTGAAAGCCGTCTGTTCTTCGTCGACAATCTGATCGACATGGGTGCGAAGATTATTCTGTGTGACCCGCACCGCGCGGTAGTTATCGGAAGCAATCGCGAAACGAAGTTGCGCGGTATCACCATGTCATCGCCCGACATTCGTGCCGGTGTGTCGATGCTCATTGCGGCGCTTGCAGCCAATGGAAAGAGCACCATTCACAACATTGAGCAAATCGATCGCGGGTATCAAAATATTGAGCAGCGTTTGCGTGCGATTGGAGCCGATATAAAGCGCATCGATTAATTTGGCAACAAGTTTGCCTGTGGCGCGGCGTCAATAGTTATTTTTAACCCTGATAAAAACACGAAATGAAAAAAGTATTTGCAGCATTGATGTTGACCGCGGGAATAGCGGCGACTTACAGCTTCACCACATTCGATCAACCGGTAAAGGCAGATCGCATGGCTGTGAAGCCAGTGAAAGTGGGCACCGGTATTGGCGACGAAGCACCTGAAATTGTGATGGCCGGCGTTGACGGAAAGGAAATCAAACTCTCTTCGTTGCGCGGTAAAATCGTCCTCATCGATTTTTGGGCATCGTGGTGCGGACCTTGCCGCCGAGAAAACCCCAATGTGGTTTCGGCTTATGAAAAGTACAAGAAGGCCAAGTGGAAGAATGCAAAGGGATTCGACATCTTTTCGGTGTCACTCGATCAAAATGCTGATGCCTGGAAGGCTGCTATTGAAAAGGATGCATTGGTATGGAAGAACCACGTAAGCGATCTGAAGGGGTGGCAAAACGGTGCGGCCGCTATGTACGGTGTGTCCAGCATTCCGATGAGCTTCCTTATCGATGAAAACGGAATTATCCTGGCGAAAAACCTCCGCGGATTGGAACTGCACAAGCAGTTGGACTTACACGTGAAGAGCCTGTAAGCATTTTCCCCAAAAAATAGTGAAGCCCCGATGAGCAATCATTGGGGTTTTTTGTCAGCATAAATCAGCAATCCTCTGCGTATTTGTCGCAAATCACGTCACGTGATGGTGCATCTTTGCGGCAAAATCTGACAGTTTGGCCCCGAGGCACATGTGGTGTAGAAGTTGATTTGCGGGCGCGGACGAGATAATCTAGAATTATGACCAACGAAGACAACAAGCAACAAGGAGCGCACGAAGCGCCGGAATCATTCCTTACCGACGAGCATCAACCAGACATGGGTGCGCCTGATCAACAGCCCGATCAACCCGTGGATGAATTAGGAAAAGCCAAACAGGATGCCGCCGAATGGAAGGATAAGTATCTGCGGCTATACGCGGAGTTCGATAATTTCCGCAAGCGCAGTATGAAGGAGAAGTCAGAGATTTTGACCACGGCATCCGGCGATATGATGAAGGAAATGTTGGCTATTGTAGATGACTTTGACCGAGCGGTTCAAGCCAATGCTACGGTTGACAATATTGACGTAGTGAAGGAGGGCTTTGTCCTGATTCATGCGAAGCTATACCGCAAGCTTGAGTCGAAAGGGCTCAAGCCAATGGAAGCAACAGGTAAGCCGTTCGATACGGATTTTCATGAAGCCATTACACAGATTCCGGCCCCGCCGCGTGACATGGTCGGCAAGGTGGTTGACGAAGTG
>CANHYZ010000193.1 GCA_947464885.1 Flavobacteriales bacterium | reverse complement strand
GCCATTGCCGAAAGCGACGCGCTCATCGGTGAAGATTGCAACATCGCTACCGGCGAGGAAATTTCCGTGGGCGATCTGGCTCAAAAACTCATCACCAAAATCCGCCCGCAAAGCCGCATCGTGGGTGACGATCAGCGCTTGCGCCCGGAGAAGAGCGAGGTGTTTCGTTTGCTGGGCAGCTGCGAGAAATTAATGGCTCATACCGATTGGAAGAAACCCCGCTCACTCGATGAAGGGCTCGATGAGACCATTGCTTGGTTCTCCGATCCTGTCAATCGCGCAGGCTATAAATCCAACATCTACAACCTGTAACATACCTATGGAGGCCGCAGCAAAAACCGTTGATTTCATTCGCGAGCTTTTTCGCGAACCATCCGGCTTCATTCCCCTTCACGCGCCACACTTTATCGGCAACGAAAAGGCTTACCTCAACGAATGCATCGACAGCACGTTTGTGTCATCTGTCGGTCCGTTCGTTGATCGCTTCGAGGCGTGGATGCGTGAGTACACGGGCGCCAAATACGCCATAGCCGTGGTCAATGGAACAGCCGCACTGCATCTTTCTCTTCAACTCGCCGGCGTAAAGCGCGATGAACTCGTAGTCACCCAAGCGCTGTCATTCATCGCTACGTGCAATGCGATTTCGTACATCGGCGCCGAGCCTTGCTTTGTGGATGTCGACAAGAATAACCTTGGCCTTTCAGCTGATGCCTTGCGCGCATTTTTTGCAACCTGCGAAGTGCGCAACAATGCCTGCTACCATCGTGCATCAGGAAAGCGCGTTGCGGCATGCGTGCCTATGCACACCTTTGGGATTTCCACCGAGATTGATACCCTTGTCGAACTGTGCAATGCCCATCATGTGCCGCTAATCGAAGACGCTGCCGAATCACTGGGTAGCACATGGAAAGGAAAACACACCGGACGTTTCGGATTGCTCGGTACTTATAGTTTTAATGGTAACAAGACCGTCACCAGTGGCGGCGGCGGTATTATCGTAACCGATGACGATGAGTTGGGCAAGATGGCCAAGCATCTATCAACTCAATCAAAGGTGCCCCACCGCTGGGATTTTGTTCATGATCACATCGGATACAATTATCGATGTCCCAACATCAACTCCGCGCTCGCCCTGGCACAACTGGAACAGCTCGAGCATTTCATTGCTGACAAACGAGCTATAGCGGAAGCCTACAAAACACACTTCGCAGATTCATCCTGGGAATATGTGGCATTGCCGGAACACTGCGTGAGTAATCACTGGCTCAACGCCATCTTGCTTGGCTCGCGCGAAGAGCGCGACCAATTTTTAACCTTCACCAATGACCACGGCGTGATGACACGCCCGGCGTGGGAACTCATGCATCGCTTGCCCATGTTTGTGAACTGCATGCATGATGGTTTGACGAATAGCATCGATATTGCCGATCGGCTGGTGAATTTACCGAGCTCGTTCCGACCCTCGGTTGCTTAGCTTGTCGACAATGAAAGAAAAAGGAGATAACAAGTCTTACCTTCGATTAAAAGTTAGAACATAGGAATTTGAAGAAGATCTTATATATACTCGGTGCCGGTGGATTTGCCAAGGAAGTATATTTTTTGGCCAAGGAAATAGGTCAATATGAAATTGCCGCATTTGTGGATTTGCAGGTCGGTGAACCAATAGCGTTTGCTGAAGGCTCGATTCCGGTCATTTCTGACGACGACTTATATAGAATTCAAGTACCCAACATGTGCCTTGCAATTGGCGTCGGCGACCCAAAAATCATTGAGCGTTTAAGGCAGAAGTATCTGGGTCGATATGAATTTCCGAACCTGATGCACCCTTCGGTTATCGGTGATTTTAGCAATATGAGTATGGGTCAGGGTAATATCATTACTGCGAATGTTGTTTTCACTACACATATTACCATTGGTGACTTGAATATTTTCAATTTGAATTCGACCATTGGGCATGATGTGCAGATAGGTAGCGGGAATGTTGTCAATCCGTCTGTCAATATTTCTGGTGGGGTAAGGCTAGGTGATTACAACATGCTAGGAGTAAATTCCGTAATTCTTCAATACAAAAAAATTGGAAGTTATACTGTCATAGGGGCCTGTGCATTTGTAAATAAGGATGTGGAGTCTCATGTAACGGTGGTTGGAATTCCCGCCAAAAAAATTTCCTAATTATCGTTTAAACGTTCAACTGAAATGGGATTTCTTAAAGAAGAATGAAAACAATGAATCGAGTTATTGTTATTGCAGAAGCAGGAGTAAACCATAACGGCGACATGGCATTGGCAAAGGCTCTTATTGAATCTGCCGCCAAAGCAGGAGCTGATTATGTCAAGTTTCAGACCTTTGTTACAGAGTTGAATATTTCACAGGCAGCAGCGAAAGCAGAATATCAAATCACCAATACAGGCAATTCCGAATCGCAATTTGAAATGGTGAAGAAGTTGGAATTGTCGTTCGAAAACTTTACTGAGTTGGCAGTCTATGCAAGACATTGTGGGGTCAAATTTTTATCGACCGCTTTTGATCAACCAAGTATAGATTTTTTGCACACGCTATCGCTTGATTTTTTCAAAATACCTTCCGGAGAAATAACGAATCTTCCTTTTTTGAGGAGCATAGGTCGTTTAAAAGGCAAGGTAATCCTGTCCACGGGAATGTGCGTGATTCAGGAGATACGCGAGGCGATTGACGTTCTTAACACAGAGGGAACCAGAGCAGAAGATATTATTGTTCTCCATTGCACTACAGATTATCCTACAGCCATGCAGGACGTGCATCTCGATGCCATGCTTACTCTTCGGAAAGAACTAGGCGTTGAAGTGGGTTATTCAGATCACACCATCGGCATCGAAGTTCCTATTGCAGCCACAGCGCTTGGGGCTCGAGTCATCGAAAAGCACTTCACACTCGATCGTAATCTACCTGGTCCGGATCATGCAGCTTCACTGGAGCCAAGCGAGTTAGAGTCTATGGTGCGTGCAATTCGAAATATTGAACTTGCTTTAGGTGATGATGGGATAAAACAACCAACGGCTGCTGAGAAGAAGAATATACGAATTGCACGCAAGAGCGTGCACCTGGCGCATGCCCTGAACAATGGTCATATACTGAGTGAAGAGGACTTCGTAATGATACGGCCGGGTGATGGTATTTCACCGATGAAATTTGAACAACTGTTAGGTCGCTCCATTAAAGCAGCTTTACCAAAGCACCATAAATTATCATGGGAAGACGTGATTTAAATGTTGCGATACTCACCAGTTCAAGAGCTGATTACAGTATTTGGCTACCCTTGCTGCGTGCATTCAAGTCGGGTACTAATCATCGGGTAGAGATTATTGCATTTGGAACTCATTTGTCTCAACAGCACGGCTATACCATCGAGGCAATTTTGGATGACGGTTTTGATGTTCCTCATCGCATGGATACGCTGCCGCAGGGCGATAGTCCGGAGGATCTTGCTATTGCCATGGGTAAGACCATGCAGGTGTTCGCTCCATTATGGAGAACCAATGGCAATCGGTTTGATGTAGTGCTCTGTCTTGGTGATCGCTATGAAATGTTTGCAGCTGTGGCTTCAGCGCTTCCCTTTGGAATTTGCTTTGCGCATGTGCACGGAGGCGAGACCACCTTAGGGGCAATAGATGATGCCTTTCGACATAGCATAACGCATATGTCAAACATCCACTTTGTCTCTTCAAAGATTTATGCGAAGCGAGTGAGCGAATTGAAAGGATCTGTTGATAGGATTTATACGGTTGGAGCCCTAGGGCTGGACAATGTGAGATCGCTTACATTCTGGACAAGCGAGGAGTTAAAGAAGCATCGAAATGTTCATTGCGATAACGACACTATTCTTTGCACCTTCCATCCGGAAACAGTCCATGCCGAACGGAATGAACAGTACGCGAAGGAGTTGATTGGGGCGATTTTGGATATTAAGGACTATCGTTTTTTAATGACGTTGCCGAATGCGGACACTAATGGTAATCTGTTGCGCAACATGTTCATTGATGCGTTGAGTGGTCTTGAACGCGTTCAATTGGTGGAGAATTTAGGAACAATCGGATACATGAGTGCGATGCATAATTGCGCATTTATGCTTGGCAATACTTCAAGCGGCATAGCGGAGGCAGCCTCCTTTGGCAAATATGTCATTGATCTGGGTGATCGTCAAAAGGGCAGGGCACACGGATTGAATGTGCTGCATGTACCCGTTCAGGGCGATGCTATCTTGGCTGCCGTGAAGGACGTTGCTGCGCGCGGGAATTGGAATGGAGGTAATATCTTCGATCTTGGAGGTGCAGCTGAAAAGATTATTCATGCCTTAGAATCAGAATTGAAATGAAGCACTATCACGATCATATTATACCGGCTTCGATTGATGCGCGAGAAGCGCTACGAAGACTTGACGGCTTGAAAGAATTTGCCGAACGCGCCCTTTTTCTGGTGGATGAAAAAGGAGTGCTGAAGGGCTCCCTCACCGATGGAGATATTCGTAGGGGGCTCTTGCGTGGCCTGGAGATATCGCACACGGCGGAGGCATTCGCTTTCGCGAATTGTAAGCGTCTTGAGCAGGATCACTTTGATCCGGCTTTGCTCAAACAATGGCGCGAACGCAACATCCTGTTGATTCCGGTCGTGGATCAAGCAGGCGTGGTGGTGGACATCATCAACCTGAATCATACACGCACGATTCTGCCCATCACAGCCGTAATCATGGCGGGTGGAAAGGGCGAGCGGTTGCGTCCGCTGACCGAGACGGTGCCCAAGCCGATGTTGCACGTGGGCAACAAGCCGATCATTGAGCACAACATCGATCGACTTATTCAATTTGGAGTGCGTGAGATTTACATCAGCATCAACTACCTCGGTGATCAAATCAAGAACTATTTCGGAGACGGCAGCAGCAAAGGAGTTTCCATTCGTTATGTGGAAGAAACCGAGCCGCTCGGAACCATCGGTGCGTTGTCGTTGATACCGGAGTTTGAAGAGGAAACGATTTTTTTGATTAACTCCGATTTGCTCACCAACATCGATCTCGAACAGTTTTATACCAATCATCACGATGC
>CANHYZ010000192.1 GCA_947464885.1 Flavobacteriales bacterium | reverse complement strand
TTGGTGATTGCTCGCAAGATCCTATTATCTGTGACTGCGACGGTAACGAGCACACGATTGGTGTATTGAGCTGGATTGGCGATACGTTCGCTGATGATGGCGCTTATACATGGGCGGGTGTTGCTGTGAACTTTAACTGTGCGATCTGGGGCTTTGACTGCGGTGATATCGCAGGCGCTCCTGCTGAAGATCCATATGGTGTTTGTGCAGGTAACTTGCCTCCACAAAACGGTTGTGGCTTGAATGTTCAGGAATACGGTACATCAACGTTGATGGAGGCTTATCCGAACCCAACGTCAGGTATGCTCACTATCGTATCACGCGATGGTAGCGAACTGAAGCAGATTCGTATCTTCGATCAATCCGGTAAGCTGCTGATGAACGAACAGCGTGTGATGGTGGATGGCGTTGCTCAGCAACTCGATCTGACTTCACTTGCTGCAGGTTCTTACCACATTCAGATTGTTGGTCAAAACCACGTTTCGAATGTGTCTGTGATTGTGCAGAAATAATCGAATCCCATAGACTCTTGAAAGAGGCTGCCCGAAAGGGTGGCCTCTTTTTTTGGGCATAAAAAAAGCGCCCAAAAGCGCTTTTTTATACTTAACCAAAACGAAAAAACGTTTACCAATAATTAAACCCCTCAGTCAGATAGACTCACTCAAAGGAAAATTGGTTGCAGTATGACCGTTGTTTTTAGACGGAAGGGGTTAATGAGTTGATGATCAGGGGTTATTTGCCCTCCAATGGCGATTCAAAACATCGCGTTACAGGATGAAGGAACGCCAACGGGTTCGTTTTTATTCGTTGATTTTCCGAATGAAAACAGCCGGATTGCCGGCCCAAAGTTCATCCGGCCCAATGGAGCGTGTGACCACGCTTCCGGCACCGACAACTGCGCGTTCGCCTATCTCCACGCCTTTGAGAATAATGGTTGAGCCGCCGATAAAAGCGCCCTGACGAATAACGATTGGTTTGGATTTGTAGCCGCTGTTGGGGTTAGCCATACGCTCGCTATGGTTGATAGGGTGGAAGTCGGCGTCCCAAATCATACAACCATTACCAATGAGCACATGGTCTTCGATGGTGATGGCTTGTGCGCAGAAAAAGGACGTATTCGAAATACCGATGTTGTTGCCCAGTTGAAGCCGTGCACCGGACCGGATTATGAATTGCGTTTTGGACCCTACCCCAACAGGATTCGCTCGGTAATCGCTGTTGATGGTGACGTTAGTGCCGATGGTAAATTCGCCCTTCTGGCTCACCCATAAGGGTCCGCGGATCATTAAGGACGATCCTTTCGATGCTTTACGAAGCATCCAGAAATTCCACAGGGAATAACGCAGAGTGAGGTAGCGAATCAGCATTGTTTTTAGGCTGCACAAGTATACATCAGAATGAAAGTATCATGACGTTGAACGTGCTCTGTGTCAAATCAAAGAAGACAGAGAAAACGGTTGCTTGATTACCTTTGGCCAAAATGAAGGTGATGAACGATTTCGAAAAGATTCTGGCATACAAGCATTGGCGTCAGCGTATTCCAATGGGCGATGGCCGTGTATCGCAGGGCTATATTCTTCACCCGGATGAATGGGCGTTGAATCATTTACCGGCTCGCATGGATGGCAAGTCGTTTCTGGATGTGGGGGCGAACGATGGGTATTTCGTTTTTGATGCGGAACGTCGCGGCGCGAAGCGCATGGTGGCGACCGATTTATACTACGACGGAGTAAGCGGCAACATGGGAGGCTGGAATTCTACGGGGATCACCTTAATGAAAAACTACCTGCATTCCAACGTGCAGATTACGCCCAAGAGCATTTACGATATACAGGAGCTGGGGGAAACGTTTGACTGTGTGTTGTGCACCAATGTGCTGTCGTGGTTGGATAATCCGAACCTCGGATTGCAGCGGTTGTCGGAAGTGTGCAACGAAACGCTCTACCTCAAGGATGGCTTTTTGATGCGCTATGATCCGGAGCCTGTTCTCCAATATGAGCGTGCGAAAAACCTGGTCAATTTCCGAGCGAATCTCAGCTATGTGAAGACGTTGCTTCAAGCGCATGGTTTTAAGCGCATTGAGGTTGTGCCGTACTATTTGCATACGCCGTTTGAGTGGCAGTTGGAAAACATTCCGATGGTGACAACGCAAACCGCGGTGAGTGTGTTCGAATTGCCGAATGCCGGGTCAACCGTGCAATCGATGAATTGCCACAAGGCCTGGGTAACAGGCGAGGAGGGCGACTTCTGGTTTGTGCGCAACCTGGGATGGGTGAAAAAGTCGGACGTCACGATTGCCCCACGCGGCAAGCGATCGCTCATCAATCGCCTGATCCGTGCCATCCTCCCGGAGGCGGCTTACGGCTATTACATCCGTAAGCGCGGCACGGAGACGTATGTGAAGTCACACATGATCATTGCGCACAAGCACTGACCGTCGCGTTTACCCAACCGGCTCTCCATTGCCTCGTGCAATAAAAACTTTGTGACGTAAAAGTGGCCGCTTATATTTGCGCCCGCATTATGGGGGTATAGCTCAGCTGGTCCCGAAGTATTTCGGGACGCTTGCAAGGCAGATGTTTTTTAATTATTGGGGGTATAGCTCAGTTGGCTAGAGCGCTTGCATGGCATGCAAGAGGTCATCGGTTCGAATCCGATTATCTCCACCATATGAATCCGCAATCACTTTGTCTCAAAGGAGTTGCGGATTTTTTTGTTTGCAGTCTAGGCCACATGTAGGCCACGGATATGGAGTTCTTTCGCTGCTTCTGAAAAATTCATGAAACATAAAAGCAAACAAATAAGGGATGGATTAAATATTTCTGCTCATACGCGCAGCCAGACCTGTGTGATGAGTTAAACACGATGGATGCTGCACAATACAACAACAACCTCTCACCGCAACCACCTCATCACCCCATATCCTCGCCGCGCTCCAGCCTCGTAGAGGCGACATATTCGCTAGCCCCGTAGAGGCAACATGTTTACTAGCCTCGTAGAGGCGACATGTTCACTCGGGGCGACATCCGGAATGAACCAAGGCCTGCATTCGCAGGAAAAATTCCGTCCACACGAGTTAACATTTTCGATGTGTACATTTTAAATGTTAACACCCAGAAAGTTTACACCTTCGAAAAGGTGAGTTCATTCCGATTCACTGACATTGAACAGATTTGAATTTGTCAGACAGCGTCAGACGAATGTTTGCGAGCCCCTCGACTTCGCTCGGGGACCGGGCAGTTCGAATGAAATGATGACCTCGGCTCCGCTCGGTCGACGCCGGCGGTCACCGAGCGGAGCCGAGGCGCGGTCACCGAGCGGAGCCGAGGTGCCCACATCCGCTAAACATCCGGTGCCCGAGCGGAGTCGAGGGCGGTTTATAGGGACTGAGGATAACCTGTGAGTTTCGAATGACCTGCACTGACCACGATTTCAATCGCGGGCTGCGGCTGACTAATTTTTGATAGATTAATCGCGGAGACAGCGGACTGTCATTCCTACTTGCTTTGTGTCCGTGTTTCTAAAGAAACTAGAGCTGCTATTTATTAGTGTCCGTGTCCAAGCTGAGGTGGAATTGAAATCTGAGTTGCTCCACCAAACATCATAGAAACCCATGTAATGGTAAACTCCAAAGTTTACAAGTTTTCTGCCTCCGGATATTGACGAAAACCCGCTGTCGTTTGTGGCTCCAGTATTGGGAGCATTCCAAAACCCAGATGAGTTATCCGTTGTTCCTATAGTTTTCATTCTACCCCCAGCTATTAAGCTCTGCGCACCGGTGGAAAAAGGATCCATTGATGGATCAAGAAATTCTATCAATGCACTCCACTCCACATCACTTGGCACATGCCAATCCACTGGACACAATCCGCGCTCATCAACACAGGTATACCAGTTGTATAACTTACCGTACGGACACTCATTGCTCTCGTCATTGTTGTAATAATTCCATGCTCCCGAAGTAGTCGTTGACCAAGCCGCATTATTCAAATTGGTAGGTATAAGATCCCCATTGCGATAAATACTCGTATTGAGGTTCTCCGCCATCCAAACCTGCGTTCCGATGGCGATAGTCTTATACACATTTCCTTCCTGGTCGATCATGGTGCCATAGGTCAAATCGGGGTTATGCACATTGGGTGCACCGCAGGAGTGGAGCGTTGTTCCTGTGGTAAAGCTATTTGCCTCGCTGATGCCGGGGATAATCACAAAACTTCCGTCGCCGACAAACAGCGTATCCCCCGTTGTGCTCACATCAAGATGCACACTCCCCGCATGCAACGCATACGGCACACTCAACAACTGCTGCGTTCCGATATCCACAAACCCATTTCCTAAGTCGATTTCCACTTGCATGAATTTGGCTCCATTCGCCCAGTTGACCGTTGAAAGTGATATACTACTGCCAAGTTGAACGGTAAACAACCCCAGCGCGCTTGTGCTTACTGTCTGCAATTCCTGCCACACGCTTGTGCCGTTGGCAGTTCCATCATGAATGGTGAAACGCGCAGTGAGCGTGTTACTAGACAATGGTTCACCCGCTGCGTTGCGGGCAATAGCTTGGTATGGAATAAGCGCAGGGGCTTGGGCTATTAGAATTGAGGTAATGAACAGTGCAAGAGCGGTGAAGGTGAAGCGCATGATTATGTTTTGAACGAAGATAAACACGAAAGAGGAAGCACAATAAAACACTAACCACTCACCTCAACCACTTAATCACCCCATTCCGTGCCGTGTTCGCCTTCACCATCGCATCGCGGCCTTCAAATTCGAAAATGGTTTCGTGCTCGAAACGTCCGTCCGACCATTCGAAAATGAGGTAGGCTTGTTCGTTCTTCTTTTTCTTCTTCCAGGCAAAGGCGAAAATGCCCACGAGCAACATGCGACCAAGCGTCACACGGCGCTCCACCGAAGACTGATCCTCGACCACCACGTTCTTGACATTAGCTCCCGGTATTTCGGCAAGCTTAATAGGCATGTTTAAGGGCATGTCTTCCATGATATGCAATGCACCGTCCTTGAAGAATAGCGATGTATGCGGCTTTGCATCGTTGATGTCGGGATGGCCCCCCAAGTATT
>CANHYZ010000191.1 GCA_947464885.1 Flavobacteriales bacterium | reverse complement strand
GATACGAGGACGATCGTTCTGCAGTAGAAGCAGGCCTATCACGCAAATTCTCGGGCACGGACGCACTGCAGTGCGTCCTCCCAGTCGAAAGGGAAACCATAAAATTGCAAAAGCAGCGTGCTGCGAAAAGAAGAGGGGCGATGGCCCCTCTTCTTTTTGCCCCGCTCACCCCTGTGAAAATGACGATTACGGTTATATTTTATGCAATCTTATGCTGCGCTATTTTTCGGATAGTCCTGCACCACAACGCTCTCTTGGGCAGCTTGAGGCATATCCTATTCCATTGCCGATTGGCGGCCTTCTTGGATGGCGAAACGAATGTTCTATTTGTAAAGAATAAGACCTTCCTTGAATGGAAAGGGCCGGACAAGCAGATAATAGAATGCGTAATTACAACGTTGTATTCTTGTGTCTTGTTCCATTATTCGTTAACTTTACACCGCCTGAAAAATGGAACGAAATAGACATGTTATTTTCTTCAGGCACTACTTCCGGGATTTTTTCGATAAGCAAAGTGAGAAAGTGCAGGAGAAAATTGATGATGTCTTGTTTTTGATTGCAGTGGCCGAAAGAATTCCTCGAAAGTTCTTTAAGCACATTGAGGGAACCGTTGGTTGGTATGAAATCAGGGTTGAGTATCAGAGCAACATTTATCGCATATTTTGTTGTTTTGATGAAGGAAACGTCGTGGTGTTGTTCAACGGGTTTCAAAAGAAATCTCAAAAGACTCCACCGATTGAAATTGAACGTGCACTAAGCATTAAGAAGGAATACTTCCATGAAAAAAGTAAAGCCGGAAAAAAGAAAAATGGTAAGGCACGTAAGAGTAGCCTTACAACCTTTGATGAACATCTGGATAAGCGCTACGGTCGAATTGGTTCAGCGAAGCGCACCGAGTTTGAAATTAAGGCTAAGGCATTTGCCATTGGTGAAATTATTCGTGAAGAGCGTCGACTAGCTTCCATGACCCAAGAACAACTAGCCGAGAAAACCGGAACCAAAAAGAGTTTTATATCCCGTATTGAAAATGGTCACAGCGATATTCAGTTGTCTACGCTTTACAAACTCATTGAGTTGGGGCTTGGTCGGAAAATATCACTCATGATACAGTAGATTCAGCCGGGCATACTTTTTAACCGCAGAGGCGCAAAGAGTCACAGAGAATATTTCTTTAGAAGCATTCTCTGCTCCCCTCTGCGCCTCTGCGGTTAATAACAAAAAAGCCGAAGGCCTTTGATCCTCCAACCGCGAATACTCTTCATGTTTTACTAAGTTTACACCACCGTAAAACGAATCCATGCGCATCTTCCTCATCACGCTCCTTCTCATTACCACCGCTGCCCACGCCCAGCGCAAATCGCAACCCAAGCAAGCAACGCCAAGTGCCACTCCGGGTGTTGAACGATTACAATCACTCAATGCTGCTCGAACTGCAGCTGCTGAAAGCCCCTGGCGGGATTTACCCGCGCGATGTATTGGACCGACAGTCATGAGCGGTCGCGTGGTCGACCTCGATGTGAATCCAAATAATGCGCATCACTTTTATGTCGCATACGCCAGCGGCGGTTTGTGGGTGACACGCAACAACGGTGTATCGTTCGAGCCCGTATTCGACGACGAAGCGGTGATGACCATTGGTGATATTGCTGTCGATTGGTCACACGGTGAAGTGATTTGGATCGGCACGGGCGAAGTGAATTCATCACGCTCGTCGTATAGCGGAGTAGGCGTATATCGTGTCATTCCAATTCAACAACAAGATGGCTCGTTGCGCTACAAAGCCGAACACAAAGGACTTCCCGATACGCAGCACATCGGGCGTGTAGTCGTTCATCCTTCCGATCCGAATACGATTTGGGTGGCATCGCTCGGGCCGCTCTATACATCAGGCGGACAACGCGGTGTATTCAAAACTACCGATGGCGGCGCTACATGGAAGCAAACACTCACGCCTGCGGAAGGCTGCGGCGCGGTTGATCTCGTCATCGATCCATTGAATCCAAATGTGCTGTATGCTGCAACTTGGAATAGAGATCGCAAAGCATGGAACTTCAAAGGCGAAGGCACAGGCAGCGCCGTGTGGTCGTCCACCGATGGTGGCAATACGTGGAAGATGATGTCGCATGCCGGTAATGGAAAAACCGCATTCGCAGGCGGCGTTCCTGCTGATTCTGTCGGTCGTATCGGGCTTGCCTTGCATCATAGCCTGGCCGGCCACCGCCTCTATGCCTTCATCGATAATCAAGCGCACCGTCCGGATACCGCACTCAAGAAAACAGAAGAAGGATGGAAGAAGGATATGTTTCGCGAAATGAAAGCTGATGCATTTCTCGCGCTGACTGATTCCTTGCTTGATCAGTTTTTGCGCGACAATGGTTTTGGTGATGAACACTCGGCAGCATCAGTGAAGGAGCAGGTGCGCAATGGAAAGCTGCAGCCTGTCGCTCTTTACGATTATCTCTACGATGCCAACGAAGATCTCTTCAATACGCCTATCGTGGGTGCGGAAGTATATGCATGTAATCCCGAAAAGACCGATTGGAAACGCACACACGCTGATTACCTCGATGATGTGGTCTTCACGTACGGCTATTATTTTGGCATGATTCGCGTATCGGCTGCAGACCCGAACAAAGTCTACATCGCCGGTGTGCCCATCATCAAAAGCAGCGATGGCGGCGCCACGTGGAAGGGCATCAACCCGGGCAACGTGCACGTCGATCATCACGCGTTGTGGATCAATCCAAACAACGGCAACCACCTCATCAACGGCAGCGATGGTGGCGTGCAGATATCGTACGACGATGGCGCGACCTATGTCAATTGCAATTCACCTGCTGTGGGGCAGTTCTACACGGTGCAGGTCGACAATGCCAAGCCGTATAATGTGTTTGGCGGTTTGCAGGATAATGGCGTGTGGTATGCTTCTTCACGCACAGAGCCTAATGAAGACTGGCGTATCACGGGTCAAAATGATTTCAAAGAAATTCTTGGGGGTGATGGTATGCAAGTCATGATTGACACGCGCGACAACAACACGCTTTACACGGGGTACCAGTTCGGGAATTATACACGCGTGAAATTGCAGGAAGAAGATTACATGGATCTATCGGTACGCCACGCACTGGGCGAACGTCCGCTGCGCTGGAACTGGCAGACGCCGATTTTGCTCTCTAAATTCAATCAGGATATCCTCTACATCTGCTCCAACAAAGTACATCGCTCTACGGATAAAGGTGAAACGTTTACGACGTTGAGCGGTGATCTCACCCATGGCGAGAAGGCCGGCAACGTGCCGTTCGGAACGTTGACCACCATCGCGGAGTCATCATCCCAATTTGGTTTGTTGGCGGTCGGCAGTGATGATGGTCGTGTACATGTTTCTCCAGACAACGGCTACACCTGGAATGATGTGAGCGCCGGATTACCCGCCGGTTTATGGGTAACGCGCGTTATTTTCTCCTCACACAAGCGCGAACGTCTCTATGTTACGATGAATGGCTATCGTCAGGATCACTTTGCTCCCTATGTTTTTTGTTCGGATGATTTGGGAAAAACGTGGCGTTTGGTGAGTGGTAATCTTCCGATGGAATGCGTCAATGTCATTCGCGAGGATAGCAAGCATGAAGGGTTGCTGTACGTGGGCACTGACCATGGTCTTTATGCCACTACAAACAGCGGTGCACAGTGGTATTTGATGAGCGGAATATTACCTGCGGTTTCCATACATGATCTGGTCATTCAAGAGCGCGAAGAGGATTTGGTAGTCGGCACGCATGGCCGCAGCATCTGGATTATCGATTTGGAGCACATCCGCGAGTCAGTGGCGAGGGCGAATCAGCCGATAGCCTTGCTTACGCCAAAACCAATCAAGCATCGTTCGGATTGGGGCAGTAATTGGAGCAAGTGGCTTGAGCCGAAGTTGCCCCATGTGGATATCGTCATTTCAGCGACCGGTGCACAAAGTTGCTCTGCACTCACGTTGAACTTCGGTGACTCCTTGGTTCTTCATCACTTCCCGATAATGAGCCTTAAAGACGGATTGAACTATTTTTCCTATGATATGACGATGGCGGATGCGATGGTCAAGCCCTTGCAGGATGCAATGAATAAGGGGAAGGATGCTCAAGATGCCATTCGCCTCAAACGCGCGGATAATGGCAAATACTACTTGCCCAAAGGCAAATACACCGTGATGTGCGAATCTTCTGCCGGCCAATCGAAAGCTGAGCTGATGATTGAATAGCGTTGGGCAATTCGCCACGAATGCACGAATGATTGATGCTGCAGTGAAGGACGTTGGTCAACCTGTATTGAATTTTAGGTAGGTTTTCTTAACTGAACTTAAAATGTCATTCGTGCATTCGTGTCCAAGCGCCATACGTTCTTTCGTTTCCAAGCGCCATTCGTGCATTCGTTTCCAAGCGCCATTCGTGTATTCGTGTCTAAGCGCCATACGTGCATTCGTGGCTAAATGCTATTCGTGAGATAGAAAATACTAGGCACTCATTCACCCGAAACTGCCATTGCTTCAATTAATTTTGCGCCATGGTGTATGAAGCTTCTTTAGGCGGTGTTTTCCGCATAATTTTATGGATTTTGGTCATTTCGTTTATCATTCGCTTGGTTGCTCGTTTGGCAATTCCGCGCGTGGTGCGCGGGGCGCAGGAACGCATGCAGGAAGAAATGCGTCGCAGACAGGAAGCCGCGCGTCCGCCACGCAGAGAGGGACAAGTAACGGTTGAAACCGACAAGCGTTCCTCCTCACATGCCGACAAGGGCGATTACGTGGATTTCGTGGAAATCAAGGAAGATTGACGACAGAGGACAAGGATGTCCTAAATTCACGCGCCAAACCATTATCTCAACGCATTATCGTATGAAAAACAAGTTGCTTGCATTGCTTCCTCATGTGGTCGCAGTAGTTGTCTTTATGGCTGTTGCTATGGCCTTTTTCTCCGGCATCAACGATGAATACGGTCTGAAGCAGCCCGATATGGACAAGGTAATGGGGATGTCCAAGGAGCTGTCGGATTACCGCCTGATGAACGATGAAGAGCCGCTGTGGAGCAACAACATGTTTGGCGGAATGCCCGG
>CANHYZ010000190.1 GCA_947464885.1 Flavobacteriales bacterium | reverse complement strand
GGTTGGCTGCACCTCACCATTGCTCAGCACGATGGGGTGTGGTATTCATCAGAAGTCGTTGGCCGCGACAATTTGGGGTATGGCACCTATACGTGGACCATTCAGGCCGATCCGATGAACTTCTCGGAGAATGTTGTTTTCGGTTTATTCACTTGGGATGACAGTACATTCTTTTCTGACGGAAACAGCGAGGTCGATATTGAATTCGCCAAGTGGGGCGATTCTGCCAGCACTGCACCTACGACATTCTCGGTGCAGCCCGTGTCGTTTGGGGGCTTCTTCGCTGAGCGAACGCGTGAACGTGAAATTGAGGCAGAAGACTTGCGCAGCGTGACGACGCACACCTTCACCTGGACCGACACCTTAATTACCTGGGCAAGTTACAAGGGCGAGAAAGCAGAAGGCACTCCACTGGCGACATGGGACTTCGATTTGAACCATCCGCCGCGCGTAAAGATCGACGGTGGTCAGACATCACAGCCCATTGTGATTCCCGCTCCGGGTGGACACACCAATGCCCGCATGAATTTATGGACGCTGCCCTACTCGTCCATTGGTCCTAACAACCAACTCCAACACGAGGTGGTCATTCGAAATTTCGAATACCGACCGCTATAATTTTTATTTTTCGATTATTCACGGGGGGGCCGCCCCTACGAATTCCGGCGTACGGGCGACCTTTATGGTCGCCCTTTTAATTGCGGGCCATATCGGGCGCCCATGATGGCGGGCCATATCGGGCGTCATCACGGGGGTCCATATCGGGCGCCCCCGGGGGGGCGCCCCTACGAATTCCGGCGTACGGGCGACCTTCATGGTCGCCCTTTTAAATGCGGCGATATCGGGCGGGCCCTATCGGGCGCCCACGATGGGGCGCCCCTACCGTTTATCCATCATTTTATTCATGCCCATCATCTGCTTCATCACCTTGTCCATTCCTTCGGGGGAACCATCTAAAAATATGATGTTGCCTTTGCCGTACTCGGCGAAATTCTTAACGGCCTCGGTCCACATGCTGAACATGATTACGGACGTATCCAAATTGGCCTGCTGCATCTCACGGGCTGCATTCTGCATACCGCGCGCTACTTCCTCGCGAAACAACGCCACACCCTGACCGCGCATTTGAGCCGCTTCTCGCTCCGCCTGTGCCGCAATCTTAATCGCATTTCCTTCCGCCTCTGCAGCTTTGGTTTTCGTAATCAACAGCGCCTGACCTTCGTTCTCTGCTGCCGCCTTCAAGTTATTGGATGCTACCACCTGAGCCATGGACTTAATGATGGCTTCATCAAACGTGATATCATTGATTTGCAGATCTTGTAAATGGTAACCCCACTCCTCCAGACGGTTGTCGATTTCAGCCTTCACGTGCTCAACAATTTCATTGCGCAAACCAAGTACCTCGGCCTGCCGCTTCGTGGCTACGAAAGCGCGGATAGTTCCCTCAATGGTGCGAACCAAGGCCTGCATCAAACTGCGCTCATCAATAAATTTAAAGGCCACGCGCTTGATGACTTCCTCCTCACCGTTCATCACAGAATAAAGAAGCATCGATTTGAAATAGACATTGGCCTGATCAAACGTCACCGCCTGAAACTCCATTTCAACACTGCGATTCTGAGTGCTGATCTTCTTGAATACCACTTCAATAAACGGTATCGTAAAATTCAATCCGGGCGATAACACGCGTCGGTACTTACCGAAGACAGTTACTACGCCCATCATTCCCTGCTGGATTACAACAAAGGATTTAAATAATAACAGCAGCACGATGATAGCTGCAATGATGTTTCCGGTGATAAATTCCATATTACTAGGGGTTAAGGGTTAGGGCTAAAGTAGATGATAGTTGGACCTATTGGGCTCGTGAGGATAAAAAATCGCGCAAGGCGGCGATGGCCTTACCGCGGTGACTGATGATATTCTTCTCCTCAACGGACATTTCAGCGAAGGTGATTGCATAGCCTGACGGCTCGAATACGGGATCATAGCCAAAACCTTCAGTGCCACTAGGCTCGGGACGAATAGTACCCTGCACCATGCCTTCAAACAAATATTCCTCACCCTCGAGGATGAGGCAAATAACCGTTCGAAAACGGGCTGAACGATCCGACTGATTCTGCAGATTATCCAAAAGCAAACGCATGTTATCTGCTGAGTTGCGATGATCACCGGCATAGCGAGCCGAGTAAACACCCGGAGCCATATTGAGGGCCGTAACTTCCAACCCCGTATCATCAGCAAAACAACTCACACGGTAATTATCCCAAACGTAGCGAGCCTTTTGACGCGCATTTCCTTCAAGTGTATCGGATGTTTCCGGTAAATCCGTTGTGCAACCTATGTCGTGCAAACCCTTGAGCGGGATTGAACCACCAAGTTTCTTGGCTACTTCGTAGACTTTATGCTCATTGCCGCTGGCAAAAACAAGTTCCATCTTTATTTATTTATTCGTTTAATCTTACCTGATGCGGTCCGCTCAAATGGATATTGGCTGCGAACCGCCTTGGGCACCTCGTATCCCGTGAGAACCTCCCTGCAACGTCCAAGCAACTGGCGCTCATCCGGCGTTTCAGCGGACTCCACATACAAGACAACACGCTGTCCAAGCACCGCGTCAACCTCCGAGCCGATATAGAATGGAATGGTCAATGTTCCTTGTAGTTTCTTTTCAATCGCCTCGGGAAAAAGTTTTATTCCGCCACTATTGATCATGCTGTCAAACCGACCGCGATAATAAAAATGGCGATCATCAATCAAAGCGACAACATCCTGTGTCTGGACTTCCAACTCACCTAAGTGTTTGATCGTTATGACCAACCGTCCCTCATCATCCGCTCGAAAACGCACACCTGCTAAGGCTTCAAAAGGTACTTCCTGTTCTGCGAAACGACGGACGGCGACATGACTCAGCGTTTCAGCCATGCCATACGTTTCAAACACTTCATTACCGCGAGCGGTAAGCTTATGACGCAACGATTCGGGCACAGCAGCGCCACCCACGATGACCGTGCGTATGGCTGCGAAGCGACGCATTTCACGTTCACTCAGTCCTGTCAACTGCATCGGAGTGAAAGCGGCAAAATCATAGGCGTCTTCAATCACGCTCAGAGGATGTGAAGTCGGAGCGATGGCATCAAGCGCCCAGCCGAGCGTCATGGCGCGAACCAACATCATCTTCCCTGCTATAAAACTTGTCGGCAGGCACAAGAGCGCGCGGGTACCGTTCAAACAAGCAAAATGTCGCCCGGTAATGGCTGCACTGGCAGCAAACATTTCTTTGGGTAACGACCATACTTTCGGTTCACCCGTCGATCCTGATGTCTGCACCTCGATATGGGTTTCATCTGACAACCAGCGGCGAATGAACAGCGCGTGTTCGCGCATCCAAGGCTCCGATGAGCCCTCGAGTTTTTCCAAAAGCCCATCACCCTCTGTATGCGTTAACGCATGACCATTGTACCTGAATTCAGCATGCACCATCATCGCTCCAATGGTTGAAGATTCCAGCGCGCATCCTCATCCCACAATAACATGCCCTTATAGACGACCCATGGAGACTGGATATTATTCGCATAGAGTGATCCTGTTCCCAAGCCTTGGGGCAAATCATTCTTCTTGGTCAAGAACCAGTGCGCAATTGCATTCAGCCCAATGTTAGACTCCAGTGCAGAAGTGGCCCACCACTGAATACGGCGTTCATTCGTCAAAGCAATCCACTCATCACAGCCATAGAAACCGCCATGCAGCGTGGGCTTTAGGACAATAAACTGCGGACGGATTGTATCCAGCAATTGCTGTTTTTGTTTCAATTCATTTACACCAATAAGCTCTTCATCGAGAGCGATGGGGATAGGCGATTTTTCGCACAGGCGTGCCATCTCCTCCCATTGACCTTGCCGAATTGGCTGTTCAATCGAGTGAATGCGATAGCGTGAAAAGCGATCGAGTATTTCCAAGGCCTGGTCCGCCGGGTAAGCCCCATTGGCATCCAAGCGAATATCCAACTGATCCTCGGAAAACTCGCTGCGTATAGCCTGCAACATCGCAAGTTCCTCCTCCAGTGGAAAAGAGCCCACCTTAAATTTCACTGTATAAAAACGCTGTTCAACCTTCTCGCGGCAGGAAGCGATCATGGCAGGAATATCATCCATCCAAACAAGGCCATTGAGAATAATGGGTTGCATGAGATCGACATGAAAGGGATGCATTTCGCCTCCGTTGACCACGTCGAGTAAGGCCGTTTCGAGAGCAAATTTTAGGGAAGGCATGCGATCAAGATAGGACTGCAATGCCTCTGGATTTTTCATTAGCTCGGGAAAACGTGCAATGACACTTTCCAGTTCCGGCTTGCTCTCGGGACTTAAGCCCCAGATAGGAGCGCATTCCCCCCAACCCACATGTTGCCCGTCCGGACTTTCAACGCGGAGATAGTAAACGTCCCGCGCGTTGAGTGTATCCCTGGATGTTTTTGCGGGTTTGTGAAACCGTAAGACGTGATGTTGAAACCGGTAGCTCATTTCTTGGCAGAGCCTGAAATACGCTTAATCACAAACTCCATCGGTCCCTTTTCATTGACCTTCTTCCGCCACAGAAAAGGCAGATAGAAGGTTAATACAGTAGCCAAAACGACATAGACAAACAAGGCGATTCTATTCAGAAAGAATTCAATGTTTGCCGCTAAAACGGTCGATGCTCCGATGACCGTATAAAAAAGAACAACACTGTACTTCATGGAAGAAATGGTCTGCACAAACCGCAGCAATCCGGGATGGGAAAGTCTTCTGAAGAAATAGATAAAACCGTTAACGACAACCAAACACATACCGATACCATAGATGCAGAACGCGGGGAACATTAACCGCATATTCAATAGGTTAAAATCAAATCGCTGGAGCATCAGCGCATCGGTATCCAGCGTCTTGGCAAACTTGTGCACCCAGTAACTGGATATCATCATGGCGATACCCATGAGGCTGGTGGGAGGCAACCAACCTCTTGGACGAACTTCCGAGCGGCCAAAGACCAGACCCGCAAAGAAGAAAACCATCCAGGGTAACGGTGAGAAATAGCCGTTAAACAGCAGAAAGCCCATTCCGT